>JAPOOY010000035.1 GCA_026713205.1 Bdellovibrionales bacterium | reverse complement strand
TCCCCTCTGGAAGGTTTTAAAAAGGTTCAGCCCATGGTTTTTTCCGGCATTTTTCCCGTTGTAACAGAGGATTTTGAACAATTGAAAAAAGCCTTGGAAAAACTGGTTTTAAATGATTCCAGCTTAAGCTTTGAAATGGAAACTTCCAAAGCCCTTGGGTTCGGTTTTCGCTGTGGGTTTTTAGGGCTCCTTCACATGGAGATTGTGCAGGAGAGACTGGAGAGGGAGTTTGAATTAAACTTAATCACCACGGCTCCCACCGTGGTTTATAAGGTGTATCTTCATAAAGGGGATGTTTTGCATGTGGAAAACCCTTCCCTTTTGCCTGATCTGACAACAGTTGAAAAAATAGAAGAGCCTTTGGTTCACCTCAGTCTCCATTCTCCTCCGGATTTCCTGGGAGGACTGCTTAAACTCTGTGAGACAAAGAGGGGGGTGCAATTGGGCATGGAATATACGGCGGGTAAAGTGATTGTAAAATATAAGATGCCTCTTAATGAGATGGTGTTGGATTTTCATGATCGTTTAAAATCCCTTTCCAAAGGTTATGGTTCCATGGAATATGAGTTGGGAGGGTATGAGGAGGCGGATTTGGTAAAAATGGATATTTTACTTAATGGAGAGCCTGTGGATGCTTTATCTGTGATTGTTCATCGCTCCCAAGCGGAGCGGCGGGGAAGGCTTCTGGTTAAAAAACTCAGGGAATTTATTCCCCGACAGCAATACCAGGTGGCTATTCAAGCCGCTTTGGGCGCGCGGGTGATAGCTCGGGAAACCCTGAGCGCTCTGAGGAAAGATGTGACGGCAAAATGTTATGGCGGGGATATTACAAGAAAGCGAAAACTTCTGGAAAAGCAGAAGGCCGCTAAAAAAAGAATGAAATCCATTGGTCGGATTGAAGTGCCTCAAAAAGCTTTTCTGGCTATTTTAAAAAGTGATGAAGGACATTAATGGCTATGAGTTTTGTTGAATATATTCAGTCTCTTCCTCACTTTATCCTGATTATTTATTTTTTTGTGACGGGCTCTATTTTCGGCAGCTTTGCCAATGTGATAATTTACCGGACTTTACGAATGATCCGGGAAGAGGAGGAAAAAGAACAGGAAGAGGGGGGTGTTTCCAAAGAGGAAGAAGAGAACAAAAAAAATACGGAGGAGTTATCCTCCTTACCTCTATCTGAAAATGGTTTGGAGAGTCAGGATATAAACAAACAGAACTCCATTTCATCGGAGGATATGAAAACACATTCTGAAGCGGATAAGTCTTTACAGAATTTCACGCCCCTGAGTTTGAAAGACCGTTTTATGGATCGGTTATTACAGCATTTTGAATTTTTTTATTGTCTGTTTCTGTTTTGCATAAAGCGGCCTTTTCAGTCTGTCTATCGCCGCTTTTTGTTTTTTGTGAAAATTTTAGGTGATGGAAGCGGAAACGATAAGGAAGTGACCTCTTTTCCTCACATCCTGATTTTCCGGATCATAAAACCCTTTAAGGCTGTTTGGCGGGCTTGTCTTGTAAAAAATATTTCCCAAGCTTTGAACCTGAAAGATGATGGCACAACTCTTTCTCATTCAGTTGAAAAAGAAGAAGCTTTTCCTTTGGATTTAATGGGTCACAGCCGCTGCCCCCATTGCAATTATAAAATTCCTTTCTATTTAAATGTTCCTATTTTCAGCTGGTTTTTCCTAAGGGGTCGTTGTCGGAACTGTAAGTCTGGTATTGCTTTTCGTTATCCTTTGGTGGAGTTTTTGATGGCTTGTCTTTTTACCGGATTGTTTATTCTTGTGGGGTGGAAATGGTTTCTTCTGGAGGCTTTAATTTTTGTATTCGGTTTAGTGGTGGTGAGTTTTATTGATTGGGAGCGTATGATTCTTCCTTCCTTTTTCACATTGCCCGGTATTTATTTAGGGCTTGCAGGAGGGTATTTAAATCCGGAGCGGGCCTTTTCTTCTTCTCTTATCGGCTGGTTTATAGGAGGATTTATCCTTTGGCTTGCCGGTTACTTATATTTTAAAGTTCGTCATCAGGAAGGGATGGGTGACGGGGATGTTTCTTTGATGGGTTGGATTGGAGCGGTACTGGGCTGGCAGTCCATTTCTTTCATTTTGATTTGCTCCTGTCTTTTAGGTGTTGTTTTTGGAAGTTGGAGTATATTGCGAAATAAAAAAGATACCCGAACCCCTTTTCCTTTTGGCCCCTGTTTGGCAGTGGGGGCTGTGTGCTATTTGTTTTTACAGTTTTTAGCTCCTGATATTTTGCGTATTTTCTCACCCCTTTGATTTTTTACTTCACCGGTTTGACCTTTGTGGTTTTATATTGAGGTCAAGATATACTCCTCCGGTTTGAAATTTTCCGGTTCTTCATAAGAAAAATGCTTACACCTTTTTTAACAGCCTATAGGGGTCAAAAATTCAAACATGCGTTTTTCTTTAGTGCGACTTT
>JAPOOY010000289.1 GCA_026713205.1 Bdellovibrionales bacterium | reverse complement strand
TGGATGATGATGGGGTTCCTTTTTCTTGCCAGCCTGTTGGCGGTTTTGCCTTTTTTTTACATTGTTTATTATGTTTTACAGAAGGGTGGAGCGGCTATTAATTGGGAGTTGTTTACAGCTCTCCCTAAAGGTCCGGGAGAGGCAGGCGGGGGATTAGCCAATGCCATTTTAGGCAGTGTGGTTATGGTCACTTTGGCCTGTGCGGGAGGAATCCCCTGGGGAATGTTTTTAGGGATTTGTTTAAGCGAGTACAGTTATACCCGTGTGGCTAAAACCTTAAGGTTTGTTGTGGATCTATTCATCAGCGCGCCCTCCATTGTTATAGGAATTTTTGTGTATATCCTGGTGGTGACAAACTTCGGTTTTTCCGCTTATGCCGGCGCCCTTTCCCTGTTGATTATTCTGGTTCCCGTTATTGCCCGAAGCACGGAGGAGATATTAAAACTTGTTCCCCATCATATTCGGGAAGCGGGTTTGGCTTTGGGCTTTCCCCGCTGGAAAGTCATCATGAAAATCCTTATCCCCGGAACACTCACCATGCTCTTTAGCGGAATCATACTGGCTGTGGCCCGGATTTCAGGAGAAACAGCTCCTCTTTTGTTCACTTCCCTGGCTAATCAGTTTTTCTCCAGAAGTTTAAGTGAGCCAACGGCTTCTTTGCCTGTTCAGATTTACAGGTTTGCTGAAAGTGGTTTTGCAAATTTAGAGGCCATGGCCTGGGGAGGAGCGCTGATTCTTATGGCTTTTGTGTTTATTATTAATTTTTTCATTCGTTTTGGAATCTTTTTTATGAAAAACTATTATAAGAATCAGATAAAAGGAGAAGAACAACACACATGATGAATTCATCCATTTTTATAGATATTAAAAATTTAATGGCTTGGTTTGACACAATGAAAGTTCTGTCCGGTATCAACTTATCCATTGAGAGAAATAAAGTGGTGGCTATCATAGGTCCGTCCGGCTGTGGGAAGTCCACTTTTATCCGATGTCTCAATCGTTTACATGAAGAAGTCCGGGGCGCCAGAGTGAAAGGAAAAGTCTTTCTGGAAGATCGGGATATTTATGATCCCTCTGTGGATCCCGTTCTTATTCGGAGAAATATCGGGATGATCTTTCAAAAACCCAATCCCTTTCCGGGTATGAGTATTTACGATAATGTGGCTTTAGGTTTAAAACTATCCGGTGTTCGGAAACGAAGTCTTCTGGATGAAAAAGTGGAAATGTCTCTTAAGCGAGCGGCTTTGTGGAAGGAAGTAAAAGATAATCTCAATCGTCCGGGGACAGGACTTTCCGGCGGTCAACAGCAAAGATTATGTATTGCCCGCGCTCTGGCCATTGAGCCTCCTGTGCTTTTAATGGATGAACCCACTTCCGCTTTGGATCCCATATCCACATCCTGGATAGAGGAATTGATTCAAAATTTAACAGATCAGGTAACAGTTATCATCGTAACTCACAATATGCAGCAAGCTTCCCGGGTTTCCGATAGGACCGCTTTCTTGCTTAATGGAGAGCTTGTGGAGTATAATAAAACCTCCTTGTTCTTTACCAATCCAGATGATGAACGATCGGAAGCTTACATAACCGGGAGACTTTAATGCAGACCAAGTTTTTGGATGAGCGACTCACTCAACTGAAGTCTTTAATCGCTTCTATGGGAGGCTGTGCGGAACAGATGCTCAAAGAGGCGGGTCTTATTACTTTTGATAAAGAAGTCAATCGGGAGGAGTTGTATAAACTGGTTCAGAACAGGGAGCAGGAGATAGACAGCCTCCAAATTCGTTTGGGGAAGCATTGTTTTCGGGTGCTGGCTCGTCAGGCTCCTGTGGCTCGGGACTTAAGGCTGGTCCTGTCTATTATCAGTATCAATACAGCCCTGGAACGAATGGGAGATTTGTCTTTAAATATCGCCAAGAAAGGAAAAGCCCTGAAGGAAGATCCTCTTTTGGAAATTCCCTTTGAAAAATTGAAAGAAATGTTTCATCAGATCACTTCAATGATTAGAGGTTGTTTGGATGCCTTTATTAATGAGGATGATCGGCTGGCCAGGGAAGTGATCATTCAGGATGATCGGGCGGATCAACTGAAAGATGGAATATGTGTTAAACTTAAGGAATGTATTTTAGCCAACAATGATTTAGTGGATACCTGCATACAGTTAGTGAGTATATCGGAAATGTTGGAGCGGTTAGGAGATCAAGCGACAAACATTGCGGAGGAAGTGATTTTTATGGAAACAGGACGGGATGTTAAACACAAGAAACTTTGATTAAAAAATTATTTTATAAAATTTGTTGGAGGGAAAACCATGGACCGGAGAAAGCAGATTTTAATTGTAGAGGATGATGAAGATATTAAAGAGTTGATGGAATTTCATCTTTCAAAGGATTATTACATCATTGATTCGGCGGAAAACGGACGAATTGCTTACGATAAAATTTTGAAAAATAAATATGATCTGATCATCATGGACTGGATGATTCCCGAGATCAGCGGGTTGGATATTATTTTATGGATGAAAAAACCGGATCATGCTCAGAGAAAAACCCCGGTTTTAATGGTGACTGCAAAATCCGATCCGGCGGACATAGTGGCCGGTTTGGAAAAAGGCGCGGATGATTATATGGTTAAACCCTTTGACTTTGATGTGCTCAGAGCCAGGGTGCAAAATCTTTTAAAGAGAAGAGAGTTCTTAAAGTCCCTTCAGGCTTCTCCGGAAAAGAAAAAGAAATTAACTTTTGGACATCTGGTCGTGGATACGGAATCCCATCAGGCGATTTTAAAAGGCGAGACTTTGGATTTAACTTATTCTGAATTTCGTTTGTTGGAGGCCTTGATTTTAAATCAGGGAAAAGTGCTGTCCCGCAAACAAATCATGAGTTTTATTCAGGGAGAAGAACAGGTTGTTACAGGCCGGACCATTGACACACATATTTTCAGTTTGCGCAAGAAACTAAAAGCGTACGGAAGCTGCATACATACAGTGCGCGGCATAGGCTATCGTGTGGATGCTGAAGAAAGCTTTTTGTAAAGTTTCAGAACTTCTTGTTTTCTGAAGATCATAAGGATGAATCTGAATTTTAAATTGAAAGAAAATGTTTAAAGGAGAAAGAAGGAGTGCTTAAGAGATATTTTCCTATAAGATTGGTAAAGTGGTTTCTGGTTTGGAGCACCACTTTACTGTCCTTCAGTTTAGCCGCTGTGCTAATCATTTTTTCCCTGTTTTTTGATAAAACCTCTTTTCCGTTTATTTGGGGTTTTGGTTTGGGATTTTTGCTATCCACTTTCCTATTGGGGATTCTTTATTTTCGCATTTTGGGGTTAATAGGCCGTGTGGTTGAAAAGGTGAGATCTATTTCTCAAGGAGGGGATCGGCAGGATTATAAGGACTCTTTTACAAAAGAACTGGGGGAGATTTATGAACTGCATAAGAATCTTAATAAAATTAATGATAAATTGAGATGGCAGAAAAAAATCATTGGTCAGGAGTCTTCTGAGTTGGAAGCGGTTATTTCCGCTGTGAGGGGAGCTATTCTGGCTATTAACGAAAATCAAAAAGTGTTGTTTTTTAATCGTCAGGCCACCTTGCTTTTTGGGCATAATAAAAAGCCTAAAAAACATGAACTTTTTCTTTCAGAGCTTGTTCGCAGTCCTGATATCCTGGATTGTTACAGGGAATGCCTGGAATCCGGGGAAATTGTCACCAAAAAAATAGAAAGTGATTTATTCGGAGGTGATGAAGACAGAAGTTATGAAGTCAGTGTCGCTCCCTTAAGAGAGCCTAATCGTCGTATTCAGGGCGCCGTGGGGCTTTTTTATGATATTACGGATATTGAAAAAACAGAAAAGAGGCAGGTGGATTTTATTTCCAATGTGTCCCATGAGTTAAGAACACCGCTCACAGCTATTCAAGGTTATGTGCAAACATTACTCATTGAACTTAAGGATAACAGGACAGATAAAATGCAGAAATTTCTGGAGATCATTAACAGAAATGTGAAAAGGCTTGTTTCTCTTTTAAATCATTTTCTGGAATTGTCCCGTTGGGAAGCGACTATGGATATGAAAAAAGAAACCCTTTCCACTCAGGAAATCACGGAGTCCATTGTAAAGGATTTGCATATTAAGAATCATGACTTGAAATTTGATTTTTCAGCCAAGACAGTTGTGGCGGATCGTCATTTTTTAAAGCAGGTTCTGTACAACCTTTTGGACAACGCTGTTCGCTATGTGCCTAAAGGTCGGCTCATTGAAGTGATTTGGACAAAAAAACCACAATGGGTTGAGTTGATTGTGAAGGATCAGGGAGAGGGGATACAGCGTGAACACAAGGATCGGGTTTTTGAAAAGTTTTATCGGGTGGATTCGGCGCGCACAAAAAGCTCAGGAAATGTTTCCGGTATCGGCCTCTATATTGTGAAGGAAATTATTGAAAAGCATGGAGGAACCATTACTCTTGTGAGCCGTGAGAATGAGGGCAGCCGGTTTATCTGCACCTTTCCTGAACCTGAGGTGGAGGCTGTCTGAATTTCCAGCCTAATTTATAATTCTTAAAAATTAACGGAACAGATAGATGTCCATGATCGGTTCAGATCCCCTGAGTCCATGTCCTCTTCCCACCAGTG
>JAPOOY010000093.1 GCA_026713205.1 Bdellovibrionales bacterium | reverse complement strand
CTTCATAAGAAAAAATGCTTACACCCTTTATAACAGCCTATAGGGGTCAAAAATTCAAACATGCGTTTTGCCACAAAGCGACCTTTGGTCGCATCTGTGTCAAAGCCGAACTCATTTTTGACCCCTATAGGCTGTTATAAAGGGCTATGTCTCTTAAATAAAACCAGGAAAAATTCAAACACGATCGGTATAATTTGTATAAGGTTTTTGCCGGGGATTTTTATAGATGGAAGAGGTAACCCGAACAAAAAGCATATAAAGTCCTCCGGCTGTTTTAACAGAGAAAGACTCCGGTTGTTTGATAAAATAAAGAAGAGACTTGTAAAAAGATCTTCTGGATTTTTGAAAGGCTCGGCTTTGACCATGAAGGACAGCCCGGCTTAAAAATTCCCTAAAGGAGTGACGGGCTAAATGGAGAGCATCCAATTCTGTTTTCTGAACAGAATACAGGTCTAAAGATTTGATCTGATTGAAGAAGTAAATTTCCTCTCCTCCAAACCCTTTTTTCAGGGGGCTTTTAAATCGGCAGGAGGGCTTAAGTTGTTGAGTTTTAACGGATAGGTTTCCGGCAGGCATGAATCCCGGATTTTCCCCCATCCAAATCCGGGAGATCCAATTATAGGTCCGTCCCCAAAAGGAGCACTCCGTAGAGGATACATAGCCCCCTCCTAAGACAGTCCATTTTGGGTGTTGCTCATGAAGATGAACCAGGGTTCGTAAATGATCGGTGTTATTCAGGATCACATCCTCATCAATGAAAAAAAGGAGAGGGGAGTTGATTTTTTGGAAAGCCTGGTTTCGCAGTTCATGGATGGGTTGGTTTTTCGGTTGAATAAAAATTTGTGCGGATAACTCCAGATCATTTAATAATTTATTTAAAAAGGTTGGAGAAGTTTCCCGAAAAAGTAAAGCAATGTTCCACAGATTTTTGCTTAAAGTTTGCCGACTTAGAGCTTTCAGATTTTGTTCCAGTAAATCCGCTTTTTCCCGACAGGAAATACAGACTGTTAGAAAAAGAGCGGGGGGTTTATTTTTTGAAGATGACATCATTATAAAAGCAAGAAGAAGTGGAAACCTCAGCCTATCTTAGTATATACTGGTTTTATTTGAAATTTCATGGATTTTATTCATATATTTATACCAATCCGGTTTGAGGTTTTAAAAAATGCAGGATGTATTTTAGCCTTAAAAGAAAACCTTAAAACTTGAGCCAGAGGAATATAGAATGAAAAAACAACAAGAGTCTTAATATCAGACTTTATACGATCGTGTTTGAGATTTCCGGTTTTGCTCATGACTTTCAAGGCCAAAGGGAGGTTAAAAGTGAGTTCGGCTTTGACACAGTAGCGACCGAAGGTTGCGCTGTGGCAAAACGCATGTCTGAACTTTTAACCTCCCTTTGGCCTTGAAAGTCATCTCTAAAGCCGGGATAAGAAAACGGAAACCTAAAACACGATTGGTATAGAAAGGGTGTAAGTATTTTTTCTTATGAAGAGCCGGAAAATTGCAAGCCGGAGGAGATATATCCATCAAATATATCATGACATTTAAAGTCCTGAAAAATCCAAAGCTTCTTCCGGCGGTTTTTCTTTCATTTTTTCTGGCCTTCCTTTGGCTTGGATGTGTGACTTATTGGACCTCTTCCGAAGTTCATCCCTCTTTGGTGGCCCGGCATATGTTCACTAAAGATTCAATCCATTATCTTTTTTCCTTAAAGCCTTTCTATAATCTTTTGTTATTTCTGTCCTTTCATATTTCAACAGCCCTCAATATGTATCCCGTCCTATTCAACCGGATACTTTTTGCGTTTAATGGCGCTGTTCTCTCTTTTCTTTTGTACTCAACTATCAGGAAAAAGACAGATTCTCATAATGGACTCATAGCTCTTTTGGTTTTCATCAGTTCACATATTTTTCTCACAAGAGGGTTTCGCATTCGCTCGGATATGCTTATTTCCACTTTGGGATTTCTGGCTCTGTTTTTATCCTTGAAAGATTCTGAGCAAAAATCAAAAGACAGTTCAACGGTTTTTCTTATTTTGGCGGTTTTCGTTTCCATGTTGCTTGTCTCTCCTAAGGGAGTGTATTGGCTCTTTTGGGTGGGCTGTCTTTTAAAAGAATCTTTCCGGCAGAAAAGAATAAAATTTTTAACTTTAAAAAGAAGCCTCCTTTTTCTTTTTGGAATGGCTCTTATTGCTTTTGTTTTTCAGGACCCTTTTTTTCTTAAAGCTATAGAAAGCAGCGCCGGTTTTTATAAAGGCAATTTAAAAGATGTGTGGGTTTTTATTAAGGATCGGGGTTTTTTTACCCCCTGGACAGAACTGTCTCTTTTCTCCAGCTTTCTCTTTAAAAACCCACAGATTGTTTTTATTATTTTTCTGAAAACAGGATTTGTTTTTTACCGGACAATACTTTCCAAGGAAAGAAAGTGGAGCTTGTTTGACACCTCTTTTGTTTTTCTATTGTTCTTTTTTATATTTCACCCTCAACCGAAACCTTTTTTTGTGTGCGCTTTAACACCTTGGTTCCTTTTTCATTTCTTTACAGATCCTATTTATTTAAAATTGAGGGATAAATTGTACTCCTCTCAATTCATAAAAGGTTTTTTAATTTTTTTATTTGTTTATGGAGCGATAGCTTTGTTTTTGAAAGGTTTTGTTACTTATAAAAGGTATAACAATTTTAGACAGCGGAAGTTAATCGCTCAGGTTAGTGGTTTTTTTCAAGATTTTCCTTCTCTTTCAATCTATGATCCTCATGCCTTTTTAATACATCTCAGGAGCCGGCATTGGTTTTTAGGGCCTTATGAAGCTCATAGACTGCCTTTGACGGATTATATTAAGGACCATAAAACAGATGTGATTTTTAATGCGGCAGCCACAATATTAAGTAAAATGCTTAATGAGACAACGAAGAGGGAGGAGAAATTTATTAATGTTCAAAGTCAGATTTATTATCGTTCCCTGAAGGTTCCGCTTTCTTCTTTAAATCAATTTTCCGGGAAACTTCTTCTTAAAAAATTGGAGAAAAAAGTAAACACCTCTTTTTCTGAAAAAAAACGACTTTATTGGTATATGTTTCTGGATAAATTCCAACGGCCGTTTGTTACGAACAAACCCTATGGTCTTTGTCTGGATTCTCTCTCTTCTTCCCGTTCTCTTAAGCCGCGATGCGCTTACAGTCGGAAGGGTTTTATAAAGGGATTGACTGTTCCTCCTCCTCCGGAAGCGAAGTTTTTAGTCCTTTTTTATATTCCCCCACCTCAGGGAATATCTCCTCTGGATTCTGTAAAGGGCCTTTTTATTTATGATGTTTTCTTTTAAAAATAGACTCATTTGCTCCGCACCTTTAAATTTTTGAAGTTTTTATATGGGCCCGGTTTGATATTTGCGATTTTTAGATGAAAGAATGCTTACCCCCTTCCTTAAGCGAATAGAGGGGTCAAAAGTTCAAACATGCGTTTTGCCACAGAGCGACCTTTGGCCGCTGCTGTGTCAAAGCCGAACTCACTTTTGACCCCTCTATTCGCTTAAGGAAGGGCTAATTTTATGTGCCGTGGAAAATCGCAAATTTCAAACCGGATTGGTATAAGTTGGAAAGTCTGAAGGGCTTTCTGACAGGAATGTTAAAAAGGACTTATTTTCCTTGAACAAAAATCTGAATTTTTAGATAAGAGAAGCATAAATTTTTTTAATATTGATTTGATATCAAGTTTTTTATAGTATCCGTTTTAATGTTTAAGGTGAAATATATAATTTTTCTTTCCGGTTTTATAGGTTTCTGGTTTTTTTCATTGACGATCAGTCCCGCTTATTCTCAAGAGCAAAAGGAAGAGGATGCTTTATCTGAAGAGAAAAAAGCCGAGATTCGCGAAACTCTTTACCTTTTGTCGGATCTGGAGAAGGAAAGAGGCAGGAAAAGGGAGACAGTTGGCAGAGAAGAAGTTGAATTTAGAGAGATAGAAAATGAGCTGGGGGAAGAACAGGAGGAGTTGGCGGAAGATGAGCTTTTAAAAGAAAATCAAAATGAGATATCAGCTAAAGAAGTAAAGAGGGTTGAAGATAAAGATAAAATTTTGAAGAAGTTGTTTGAAGACAAACAAAATAATCCTTATCTTAAGGATCTTTTTAAAACTGATGAGAGGCTTTCTTCGTGGATACGCGAGGATCCCTATATGCTTTACTCTTCCTTGCGATTTGAAAATATGGACATGACTCAATTTTTTACGGAAAACGGGAGCATGGGACCGCAGGATTTTTTAATTCCCAATCCTTTATTTGGCGCTATTGCATTACAGAATATTGAAGCCATACATTTTTTTAAGAATCATCCGAGAATAAACCTGGAGGATGTAAATGAACATGGGGACAACATTGTTCATTTTGTCTTTTTAGGTCCCTCTATCGGTTTTGAAAATGTTTTCAAAATACTCTTCCATGAAGATTTTTTTCCAAAAATTTCCCATCTTTTAAATAAACCAAATAAGTTTGATAAAACCTCTTATGACTTGGCATTACAGGATCAAGAGACTAATCTTTATATTAGGAGTAATACTCAGGGTATTATCGGACGAGTAGCAACGCTTTTTTCAGAAAAAGGAGCCTTACGATTCCAGGATCTTCCTGGCTCTGGAAATACAAGAGCGAAACGCCTTGAGCGGGAGAAGAGCATCTACAGATTCGGTCAGGGTAATCGGGATCAGAATGGTTTTGGTTCAAATGAGGAAAATTCCGATAATGGAGAAAAACCCGGTGAACAGGAACAGGGAATAAAGCCGGTGAAACAAAATCAAGAAGAAAGTAATGAGGAGTTACAGGCGCAAGATCCAAAGCCTCCTTGGAAGAAAGTTGATTTTAATATGTCTATAAAACCTCAGGAAAAAGATATAAAGGAAGGAATTCAGTTTTTGCAAAAAGAAGTTAATAAATTTATTTCCGGAGAAAGTGATCCGGATATTGCGCCTCATTTATTTAGATATATTGAGGTTTTAGGATCAAGGATTGTAGAATATAATGAAAAGGCAGGGGATGATACTTTTTTGCGACAGGTGGAGGAAATAATTGACACATTGGAAGCTGAGCTTTTAAGCCGGGAGGAGAGTGATAGAGAAGATTCAACAGATTTGTGTCAAACCGCTTGGGATATTTAAAATTGTCAGGAGGAAATTATGAAAGATATAAAAACGGATAAAAGCGCCACTCTTCAGGATTTAAAAAACATTGTGAGGCATTTTTGTGAGGAACGGGGGTGGGATGAACCTCATAATCCTAAGGATTTGGCTGTGGGCATGGTTACAGAGGCTTGTGAGCTTTTGGAAATTTTCCGTTTTCGTTCAGAGACAGACAGTTTGGCTTTAATGGGGGATTTCAAGGAAAGAGAGAGCATTGGTGAAGAGCTGGCGGACACCCTTTGTTTTATTTTGCGGTTTGCTCAAAAATATCAATTTGATCTCACCCGATGTCTTCAGAATAAGTTGAAAAAAAATGCTGAAAAATATCCTGTTCCCGCGCCATCGGATTCTAAAGACCTGAGAGAATAACGCATTGCAAGGTTAGATTTCCCTCTTTTTTGGAGGGTAAAATGAAGTCCTTTGCCTGAACCAATCAATAGAAGGTTTTGTAGGAATGGGGCAATGACTCCCATAAGGCGGACCTTGCACCCGGTATTTCTTTTACATGAAGATTTTTTTGATTTGCAAATTCCAGAAACTTAAAATAGCGTGCAAGTGTTTGGTTCACTATCAGGAAAAATGGCTCTGTTTTTCAATAGATTGATTGTTTCTTTTTTACTCCTTTTTCAGGCGGGATGTTCTCCTAAAATAACCGATATTGGGAGTAAAAAATCCTCATCGGATAAAACAAAAAAGGTTTTATTGATCAATGGGGCGGGAGCCTCTTTTCCCTATATTCTTTATTTAAAATGGTTTTCTGAATACCGCCGTTTAAAACCGGAGGTGGCTATTAATTATCAATCCATCGGAAGCGGTGGTGGGATTCGACAATTTTTAAAGGGAACATTGGATTTTGGAGCAACGGATGTGCCGGTTTCTGAAAAGGATGTGAAGAAAAAGGAAAGAGAGCAGATTCTGCACATTCCAACAGCCTTGGGAGCCGTTGCTTTAACCTATAATTTGGATTTAAAAAAAGGGGAAGTTCTCCGGTTGGAAGGAAAAGTCCTGGCGGATATTTTTCAGGGAAAAATAAAAAAATGGAATCATCCTTCTCTTCAAAAACTGAATGAAAATATTTCTTTACCGGATGAACCTATAATCACCGTTTATCGTGCTGATGGAAGCGGGACCACAGCTTTTTTTACGGAATTTCTGGCTCAGTGGAGTCCGGAATTTTTAAAGAAAATTGGAAAAGGAAAATCCGTTCAGTGGCCTATGGGTGTGGGAGGTAAAGGAAATGAAGGAGTGGTGGGTTTAGTCAATAAGATGAAGGGGGCGATGGGTTATATCTCCGCCAGTTATGCTGTAGTGCAAAAATTACCTGTGGCAAGGATTAAGAATCAATCCGGTTCTTTTGTCTCTCCCATGACCAAAGCCATTATGTCCGCCGCGGAAAATGCCATGAAAAAAAATAAAGATTACCTGGCTTCCATGATAAATCCCCCCGGAGAAGAATCTTATCCTTTGTCCGGGTTCACTTATATTATTTTGTCTCGGAAAATGCCGGAAAGAAAAGGTCGGATTTTAGTGGAGTTTTTAAAATGGGCTTTAAACGATGGACAAGGTTTTTCCGAAGCGCTTAATTTTAATCCTCTTCCGGAAAGTGTAAGGCAGGTGGCTCGAAAGAAGCTATCAGAAGTTCAATTTCAATGAAAAATTTTAAGCTTTTGGGCGGCTTGTTCCCACTTAAAAGATTAACTCATTCCAAAGAACTTATTATTCCCGGAAACATCCCTAAAGATGTTCATCTGCCGGATCAGATATTTTCCATTTTGGTGAGATTCTCCGCTTTGGCTCTTATTGGTTTATTTATTTCCATGGCGGTTGTTATCTTCATAAAATCCTGGCCGGCTTTTTCCCATTTTAAATGGGAATTTTTCACGAGGTCCGTTTGGGACAGTTGGAGACAGGAATATGGCGCGCTCTCTTTGATTTACGGAACGGTGGTAAGTTCTCTTCTGGCTTTGTGTCTGGCTATTCCGGTGAGCCTGGCTCTGGCTTTATTTTTAAATGAACTGGCGCCTAAGTGGCTCTCTGTTGTTTTGGGTTTTATTGTGGAGATGCTGGCGGCCATTCCCTCCATTGTTTATGGACTTTGGGGTGTCTTTGTTTTAGCTCCGTTTTTACGGGAATCGGTACAACCTTTTCTTTCCAAATACCTGGGAGGCTACGCCCTTTTCTCCGGTTCTTTTTATGGTGTGGGAATGATGTGTGCCGGAGTTATTTTGGCTATTATGATCACTCCCACCATTTCCTCCATAAGCAAAGAGGTGTTTCGTTCCATTCCCCATACGAATAAGGAAGCGGTTTTAAGCTTGGGATCTACACGGTGGGAAATGTTTAAAGTGGCTCTTCTCAGAGGAGGATTTTCCGGACTGGTGGGCGCGGTGATTTTAGGCTTTGGACGGGCCTTTGGAGAAACAATGGCCGTAACTATGGTGATAGGAAATAAAATATCTTTAGACCCCTCTCTTTTTGCCCCGTCTCAGACAATGGCCAGTATGCTGGCTACTCAGTACGGGGAAGGGGATGAGTTTCAGCTTTCCGCTCTTACGGCGGTGGGATTTACCTTATTTATGGTATCGTTGATTTTTAATAGTTTAGCGGTTTTTCTTGTTTGGAAAATCCGAAAAAGATATGGGAAATAATATAACCGGCTCTTT
>JAPOOY010000073.1 GCA_026713205.1 Bdellovibrionales bacterium | reverse complement strand
TATAGGGGTCAAAAATGAGTTCAGCTTTGACACAGATGCGGCTGAAAGTCGCTCTGTGGCAAAACGCATGTTTGAATTTTTGACCCCTATAGTCTGTTATAAAGGGTGTAATCCTTTTTTCTTATGAAGAACCGGAAATTTTCAAACCGGACCAGTATATTTCCATATTTTGAATCCTGTATCTTTGGTTAATCTGTTTTTTGTAAATTTAAGGTTGAACTTTATAAAAACAAAACTGGAAGCTTATTTTTGCAAAAATTTAGATTTATGTTTTTAAAGTCAGATCGCAGAGATTATAGATCAATCGCGAGGCTACATTGGCATTCCAGTGACCGAGAGCTTTTTCCGCTTCAGTTGATCCTGCAGATGTTTCCACCACATCAAAGCTAAGGAGTTTTTTTCCTTGTCTTTTGATCTCCCTAAGTAAAAACAGAACTTGATTAAAAGTTAATCCTCCGGGGACAGGGGTGCCCGTTCCCGGAGAATAGGTCCATTCCAAACCGTCCACATCCAGAGAGATATAAATTTTTGAGGGAAGTTGGGAGATAATTTCCTCACAAATCTTTCCCCAGGTTTCTCCCTGAAAAAGGCGGGAGGCCATATCTTCATCAAAGTAACTTATCAATCTGGAATCCTTTTGAATTTGTTTATATTCTTCCTCACAAAAATCTCTGATTCCCACCTGAAGAAGTTTTTGAGGAGCTGAGGGATGATTAAGGACATTAAACATGACAGAGGCATGGGAATGGGTAAAACCCTGGTAGGCTTTTCTCAAATCACAATGGGCATCAATGTGAAGCAGGCCAAAGTCTTCCTTTTCACCTATCAGGCGAAGCAGACCTTCACTTACGGAATGATCCCCTCCCACCAGTGCGGGAGTTTTATCCTTGTTAAAAACCTGCTTGGCTTTTGTATAAACCCGTTCTGTCATGTGTTTGCAAGCCTGGTTTATCGTTTCTATCTGTTTTTTTTGTTCTTCATTTAGTGGGAGGTCTTTGTTCATCCGATCTATAATCTGTTTGGAGAGGGAGCAATGTATCTCATTAAGATGGGCCAGTTCCCTGTCTGTTTCTTCAAAATGGATAAGATGATTGATAGCCTGCAGGGAGGATTTTTGAAAAAAATCCATCTGGGAGGAGGCTTCCCGAATTTTTTCCGCCGCTTGAGCCGTGCCTTCACCACCGGAAGTTGTCACTTCCCAGGGAACGGGAATCAGAACAATGCGGGCCTGTTCAAAAGAGGTGCGAGCGCCAAAGGCAAGGGAAGATTTCATAGAGTTCTATCGTGCCGCTTTTCCAAACACAGTTCAAGGTTTTACTCCTCCGGTTTGAATTTTGAGGTTTTTCAGATGAAGGAATATTTACACCCTCCATTAAGAGAATATAGGGGTCAAAAGCTCAGACATGCGTTTTGCCACAGAGCGACTTTCAGTCGCATCTGTGTCAAAGCCGAACTCACTTTTGACCCCTATATTCTCTTAATGGAGGGCATACTTTATGCAAGCGAAAAATCTCAAAACTCAAATACGATCGTTATAATAGACGAAAGATGAGAAATTTAAATTTTCAAATAATTAGTTGTGAAATAGATAGAACTGTTATACAACATTTTCAAATGTGGAAATTTTATAGACAATATGTTCAGGAAAAGGGCTTAAATAGTAAAATAGCCACCTTTATTCTTTTGTGGTTCTCTTTTTTATTCCTTATGGTTCAAGTGTCCTGTGTCCAACGGAAAGGCCAGAAGATTCAGATTAAAAAATCAGAAACTTTTTATACAAACCTGGGAGTGGATCCCAAGACTCTCCATCCTATTAAAAGCGTGGATTTAGTGGCCAGTATCGTGCAGGGATATATCCTGGAATCTCTTTTTACGAGGGATGTGGATACCTACGAACTCAAACCCAATTTAGCGGAAAGATGGGAGCAAAGTCCGGATGGAAAAACACTGACTTTTTACCTGAAAAAAAATCTTCGCTGGTCTGACGGGAAACCTCTTACGGCCAAAGATGTTAAGTTCACTTTTGACGCTGCCAAAAATCCGGAGTATGAAGGCATCCATCTTCTTCCTTCATTGGAAAATATCACATCTGTTACAGTCAAGGATGATCACACAGTTGTTGTTAAAAGCAAGCAAACCTATTTCAAAACTTTTGAAATCATTGCCGCTTGGAAAATTATTCCCGAACATATCTATAAAGATCCTAAAGATCCAAAATTAAATAAGGTGCTTATTGGTTCCGGTCCTTACATTCTCTCCCAATATCTCCGGGGAAAAATGCTTGTCTTAACAAAAAACGAAAACTGGCATGGGAAGGATTTTCCTGTTAATCAAGGACTATGGAATTTTAAAAATATCGCTTTTCGTTTTATCAAGGAAGAATCGGATGAACTTCTGAGGATACAAAAAGGGAGTATAGATTATGTCCGTCTTTCATCGGAAGCTTTTGAGCAGAAAACATCCCGACCTCCCTGGGGCAAAGAGATTTTAAAGACTAAAGTGAAAAACAAGGGAGGAAGGGGTTATGGTTATATTGGATTTAACTTAAAGAAACCTTTATTTCAGGATCGCCGTGTTCGGAAGGCCTTAGCTCATTTAATGGACAGAGAGATGATGAGGCAAAAGCTTCAGTTTGGTTATGGGGAGTTGGCCACAGGCCCCTGGTATTTCTGGAGTGATTATGCGGACCCTCATGTCAAACCCATTCAATATGACTTAAAGAAGGCTAACGCCTTATTAAAGGAAGCGGGGTGGAGTGATCAGGATCAGGATGGTGTTTTGGAAAAAAAGATTGATGGAAAGATACAACCCTTTTCTTTCACTGTTCTTCTGGCGAATCCGGATTCTGAAAAATATCTCACCTTGTATAAGGAAGATCTGAAAAAAGCAGGTGTGGATTTGAATATAAAAATGCTGGACTGGACGGCTTTTTTAAAGGTCATGGATGACAGAAAGTTTGATGCTGTGATGTTGGGCTGGTCCGCCCCGTCCATTGATCTTGATCCCAAGGCATTATGGCACTCTGAAAGCTCCCGAAAAAAAGGATATAATTTTATAAGTTATTCAAATCCAAAGGTGGATGCTCTTATTGATAAGGGCCGAAAGCAACTCAATCGTCAGGAACGGATTAAAACATTTCGGGAAGTGTATCGCTTGATTGCGGAGGATGTTCCCTATATATTTTTATTTAACAAACCCCATGTTATGTATGGCGTAAATAAGAGGATTCAAGTTCCAAAACCTACCTTTAACTATTCCATAGGTGTTGATTATTGGAAGTTAAAACCATAAGCTCATTTGCTTCATGATATACCAATCCGGCGAATTTACGATATTTTGTTTCTGTTCTTTTCAGATAGTGAATAAGAGTCGTGTTTGAGTTTTGAGATTTTTGTTGAGGTAAAAATAAATTCTTTTCAAGGGAGAGAGGAAGCGCAAGAGTGAGTACGAATTTGATACAGTAGCGGCTGAAAGTCGCACTAAAGCAAAACACATGTCTGAATTTTTGCACTCCCTCTCTCTCTTGAAAAAAACCACATACTATTTCACAAAAATTTATGATTCCTGAGTTTTAAAATTTTTTGGATGGAAAATAACATTGTTTAAATATATTGTACATCGTTTGCTCCTCATCATTCCCACCTTGTTGGGAATCACCTTGATTTGTTTTCTGGTTAACATTACGGCCCCGGGTGGCCCTATTGAGCAAAAGCTGGCTCAAATTCGTTTTTCCGGAGCTGAGGGAGGTAGCGGCGCCAGTTCCGTAGGAGGAGGGGAGACGACTTCTGAAAATAATTACGGAGTGTCTGAGGAGGTGCTGACAGCTCTAAAAAAACAATATGGCTTTGACAAACCTATCTATGTTCAGTATCTGATTTGGCTTAAAAATGTTTTAACTCTCAATTTTGGCAACAGTTTTGACAGCGGGGAGCCGGTGATAGAAGTGATTGCCAGTCGTCTCCCCGTCAGCCTTCAGTTTGGAGTGATCTCTCTTATTCTCACCTATCTTGTGTGTATCATTTTAGGAGTGATGATGGCTGTGAGAAAAGGGACTCGTTTTGATCTGACAGCCTCTGTGGGTCTCATTATTTGTTATTCCATTCCTTCCCTGATGTTGGGTATTTTATTAAAAGTGTTTTTTGCCGGAGGGGGATATTTTGACTGGTTTCCCATTGGGGATTTATATTCGGATATGTATTTTGAAAAAGGATTTTTCGGCAGAATATGGGATCGCATCCATCATTTTATTTTACCTCTTCTGTGCTATATGATTGGGTCTTTTACGGTCCTCACACAGTTTATGAAAAATAATCTTTTGGATGTGATTAAATTGGATTATATCCGCACGGCTCGCGCCAAAGGGCTTTCAGAAAATGCGATCATTTATAAGCACGCTCTGCGGAATGCTTTGGTGCCTCTTATTACAGGTGTAGCTGGTATTTTCGGTGTTTTTCTCAGTGGCTCTCTCATAGTGGAAAAGCTTTTCAGCATTGATGGTATTGGTCTTCTGGCTTTTCAGTCCGCTCTTCAGAGGGATTACAATGTGATCATGGCTCTGATTTTTATTCAGTCGGTTTTATTTCTTTTTGGCCGACTCTTTAGTGATTTGGTTTATGTTCTGGTTGATCCAAGGATTGATTTTTCATGATAGAAAAACGAATTAAAAATCCTCTCACTTTAAAACGGTGGAAAATTTTTAAATCCCGTAAGTTAAGCTGGATCTCCTGCTGGGTGTTTTTGTTCTTCTTATTGATTAGCGTGACAGCGGAATTTTGGGCCAACAGTAAACCTGTTCTTTTGTTTTATCAGGGTCAATTTTACGCGCCTGTGCTATGGGATTATCATCCCTCCGTGTTAGGTTTAAAGACGGATAATTTTGTTGTAAATTACAGAACCCTTCCTTTGGAGGAAAGAGATTGGGCTTTGTGGCCCCTGATTGCCTGGGACCCCTATGAAAGCAATAAGGAGGTGGTTCGTTACCCCAGTTCTCCCACTGTTTCCAATTTAATGGGGACAGATGATCGGGGACGGGATGTTTTGGCCCGTCTCATTTACGGATATCGTTACAGCATTGTTTTTGCTTTGGCGGTTTGGTTTTTTTCTTATTTGATAGGGACTTTTTTAGGAGCCCTTATGGGTTATCTCGGGGGGATTGTGGATCTCACCGGACAGCGATTGGTGGAGATTATAGACAGCCTTCCCTCCCTTGTTATTCTCATTACCATTACAACCGTTATAGGCCGAAGTTTTATGTTTATGATTATTTATTTTTCCATTTTATCCTGGGTGGGCATTTCCCTTTATATGAGGGCGGAGTTTTTGCGTCTAAGAAAAAGATATTTTGTGGAAGCCAGTCGCGCCCAGGGACGGAGTCACTTGGGAATTATTTTAAAGCATATCACTCCCAATGCTTTAAATCCTCTTATTACTTTTTCTCCCTTTGCTCTCGCGGGCTTTATTGGTTCTCTGGCTGTTTTGGATTATTTGGGGTTTGGGTTAATGCCTCCCACACCCAGTTGGGGGGAACTGCTTTCCCAATCGGAAAAACATATCACAACCGCTTGGTGGCTGGCGGTTTATCCTTCTTTGGCGTTGTTTTCCACCCTTTTATCTCT
>JAPOOY010000013.1 GCA_026713205.1 Bdellovibrionales bacterium | reverse complement strand
CCATTACTGCAATTTTGTGGAGAAAACACCTTCCTCCTGCCCGGAATGTGGGAAAAATCAATGGGTGGAAAAGGGGGTGGGAACGGAA
The DNA here is from genome assembly GCA_026713205.1 of Bdellovibrionales bacterium. Classification (GTDB taxonomy): domain Bacteria; phylum Bdellovibrionota; class Bdellovibrionia; order Bdellovibrionales; family UBA1609; genus JACOND01. The sequence goes on along the minus strand of JAPOOY010000013.1, from coordinate 1,563 downwards.
AAAGTGGAGCAGGTTATTAAAAATTTGTTTCCAAAAGCCAGAGTGTTTCGGGCGGATCGGGATGCCATTGATTCTCATTCGGAAATGTCCTCTTTTGTTCAGACGGTGGAGAAGGGGGAGGCGGATATTTTAATCGGAACACAAATGCTGGCAAAGGGGTTGGATTTTCCGTCTATTTACCTTGTGGGACTTTTGCTGGCGGATATGGGGTTTCATTTTCCTGATTTCCGGGCTTCAGAACATGCCTTTCAAACCTTACTTCAAATGGCGGGGCGGGCCGGACGAAGTCATGAAGGGGAAGTGATCCTTCAAACTTTTAATCCTGATCATCTCAGTGTGTCCGCAGTCAAAGATCATAATTATAAGGCTTTTTCCGAGGAGGAGATGAAAAACCGGAAGAACTTATTTTATCCTCCTTTTTCCCGTCTTTGTTTATTTCAAATTGACAGCTTAAAAGAAAAAGCGGGTAGGGAGTTTGCTTTTGAATTGGCCCGATCCGCCCGCAAAAAAGCTCCAGCAGGCATCAAAATTTTAGGCCCCAGCCCGGCTCCGCTTTTTAAAATTCAAAAACACTATCGTTATCAAATTTTGGTTAAAGCTCCTTCTCATGGGGTATTGCAAAGTTTTCTGGATGATTTTCCTATAGATCAAACCAACCGTTTTTTAAGAGTGAAACGGGATCGGGATCCTGTCTGCCTTTTATAAATGTTCAGAGCTGTAGGATACCGATTGGGTTGAATTTTGAGGAATTATATACCTAAAGCCGCATTTAATAAAATGGGGACTTAAGTCAAAATTATAGCTTATTACAGGTAAATTCAATGGAGATCATCTCCTCTTGCCATTCAAAGCTTTGGCTCTCTTTTTTTTTATTTGCGGCATCAAGTATATAACCCCTGAATTTTGAGGTTTTTTTAACGAAAGAAATGCTTACACCCTCCCTTAAGAGAGTAGAGGGGCCAAAAGTTCAAACATGCGTTTTGCCACAGAGCGGCTTTTAGCCGCATCTGTGTCAAAGCCGAACTCACTTTTGGCCCCTCTACTCTCTTAAGGGAGGGCTCATTTTATGTCAGTGAAAAATCTTAAAATTGTAACCTCAATCGGTGTGCCTGAGTATTGTTCACCCTACTTTACAATACTCATGAGTAATATAAACTTGACTTTATAATACTCATGATTTTAAAATAGGAAAATATGGTAAAAACCCGCTATTTGTCAGCTAATATAAAAAAGGATCTAAAGTCAAAAATGGTTTTTGTCGGAGGAGCCAGACAAGTGGGAAAAACCACTTTGGCTTTGAGCTTTTTAAAACCTTCAGCGGTTCTTCATCCAGCCTATTTGAATTGGGATATACCATCCCATAGAGAAAAAATTACTAAACTCCAACTGCCCTTGAAGCGTAAGAGGATAGTCTTTGATGAGATACATAAGTTTGTACAATGGCGAAGATTGATGAAAGGGTTGTATGATGAGCATGGCAAAACCCATTCCTTTCTTGTTACCGGTTCAGCTCGTTTGGACTATTTTTCAAAAGGAGGGGATTCGCTTTTGGGCCGATATCAT
>JAPOOY010000014.1 GCA_026713205.1 Bdellovibrionales bacterium | reverse complement strand
TCTTTAAGCTTATGAAGGACTCATCCTGACCTCAAGATAAAACCACAAAATTTAAACCAGAGGAGTATATAATGAAAAGCGCTTTAACAGAAAACAATGGACTTAAACGAAAAATGGAATTGGAGATTCCTGTGGAAGATGTGCAGAAAAGTTTTTCCGCGCAGTACGAAAAAATTCAAAAACGAGCCAAACTCCCCGGCTTCCGAAAAGGAAAGATTCCTTTAAGCATACTGAAAAAAAATTATGGAGATGTGGCCTGGAAAGACACTTTGGATCATTTGTTTCAGAAATTTTACCCCCAGGCGCTTCAGAAAAATAACTTACATCCCGCCGGCTCTCCCTCTCTCCTAAATATCAAGTTGGAAGAGAATCAACCCTGCACCTTCACATTGGAGCTGGAAGTGCATCCTGAAGTTAAAGATCCAAATTACCTGAAACTCAAAATTAAAAAACAGGATTCAAATGTGAGCGATAAGGAATTAGAGGAAGCCCTTAACCAAGTACGGGAACTCTCCGCGGACATTAAGGATTGTCCTGAAGAAAAGACCATTCAAAAAGGGGATATGGCATCCGTGGATTTAGCTTGTTTTCTGAAGGAAAAACCTTTCAAGCAACTCACTTCCCCTAACTATACCGTAAATGTGGGGGATGATGTGCTGTCTCCCGGTTTTGACAAGCATTTGATGGGTTTAAAAAAACAGGAGGAAAAAGAGTTTGATTTCTCTTTTGATCAAAAACACCCTCACAAGGAAGTGGCGGGTAAAACCTTTTCCTTTAAAGTGAAAGTTAAAAAAATCCAGGAAAAAACTCTTCCGGAACTCAATGACGAACTGGCTAAAAAATATAAAGCGAAAGATCTGGGAGAATTAAAAGAAAAAATCAGAAAGGATCTTTCTCAGGAAAAAGACAAAACTGCGAGTCAACTCATGGAAAACGAAATCTCGGAAAAACTGATTGAAGCCAATCCCATACCTCTTCCGGAAAGTCTGATTAAAGAGGGCCAAAAAGATATTACGGAAAAGGAACGGGAAAGACTGAGCAAACAGGGGCTTTCTTCCGAACAGTTAAATAAATTTTTAAAAGAGCGGGAAGGGGATTTTGAAAAAGCCGCCCGTAAGGAACTCCACCTAACCTATTTAATCAGAAAATTAATTGCAGATCTTAAAATCACTCCTTCTGAAAATGATATTGAACAATCCCTAAAAACTCTTTTCCCCTCGGCAAAACCGGAGGAGGCTAAAAAAGCGCTCAAGGAAAATAAACGCTGGGATTCCCTGATGGCCTATGCCACACATAAAAAGCTGATGGATTACCTCATTGAAAATGCGGAGATGGTTTAAACTTCTTTAGAAGAAGTTTTAAGACGACAGAAAGAAAGAATGGGAAAACCCCGGCCATTCTTACAACCACAGTCGCTTTAGGAATAAGTTTTGCATAATCAAATCTATAGTTCCCGAATTTTCAGATTATTTTACACCGATCCGGTTTGAGATTTGAGGTTTTTCAGAAGAAAGAAGGATTACACCCTTCCTTAAGAGAAGAGAGGGCTAATTCTATGTCAGCGGAAAACCGCAAAACTTAAACCGTCAGAAATTTTTTACAAAATACGGTAAAGGGCATGATCTCAATGCCATCTTTTTCCATCTGTGTAGTTCCTAAATAAACAAAAATTCTTCTTTTAACTCCTTTTAAATCAGATATCACTTTAAGTCCTTTTAAATCTTCCGCTTTAACTTTTTTTGTTGTTTTCACTTCTATCGCTATAAATTCAGAACCATTTTGAAGAAGAAAATCCACTTCAATATTTTTGGCTGTGCCTGAAGACCAGTAACTGATTTCATCAAAGGCGCTTTCATATTCCATCTTTACTTTAAGGCACATATATACATATCCTTCAAAAAGACTTCCCTTTTCCTCTATAGTTACGGGGCCGGTTCGCTTTCTGGCCGTGCGTACAATACCCGGGTCCATCCAATATATTTTAGGGTGCTTCTTTTCTCTCACACGCAAGCGAGCCTCATAAGCCGGCAGTTTGTTTAACAACAAAGTGTCTTCCAGAACCTCAATAAATCCATTCACGGTTGTGCGGGATACTTCGGCATCCCTTGCGGTTGATGAAGTATTGATAATCTGCCCATGATACAGAGCCAATACCGGAAGGAAACGCACAAAACCAGGCAAATTTCTAACCAAAGCTTCCGCTTTTATCTCCTCCTTAAGGTACATCTGAACATAAGAATTAAGAGCAGACAGCTTATCTCCCTGGGCTTGTATCAGAGGTATGGTTCCATAACAAAGAGCCTGATCCAAATTAAAATCCTGACCCAGCTCCTTGGGAGTAAACGGATACATATAATATCTGTGAGCCCGTCCGGCCAATAAATTAACCCCTGACTTTCTCAGTTTCCGGGCGCTGGAACCTGTTAATGCAAAACGAAGTTTTTGTTTCTCTATCAAACGATGAACTTCATTCAGCAGATTTGGTAAACGCTGAATCTCATCCACTACAACCCATGAATGAGGCTTTAATAGCTTAAGAGAATCATAAAACAGAGAAATATCCGCCAAATAACTTTGATAAAGTGACTCGTCCAATAAATTGATAACCTTAGCTTGTGGGAAAAATTGAGCCAGCCAGGTGCTTTTTCCTGTTCCCCGTGGGCCTAACAGGAAGAAGGAGTGTTTTTGGTGTTTTAAAGACCTTGCATACATTAAGGTCATTTTGCACGACTTTTTGACGGTATTCAAGTCATAAAGTAATTTTTTTATGGCTTTTCCTTGCTCATTTCCGGTTATAATGACTTTATGATTCCTTATAAATCCCTGGATTTCATGAATATGGAAAAAACCCTCTTTCAAAAGGAGGAATTGCTCGTTCGCAACAGCATTCGTGATTTTGCGGAAAAGGAGATTTTGCCCCTTCTTCAAAAAGCCCATAGGGAGGAACAATTCCCCTTGAAGCTCATCCCCCAAATGGCGGAAAGAAATCTTTTTGGCTCTAATCTTAAGGGCTATGGCTGTCCGGGTTTGAATGAAGTGTCCTACGGGTTGATTATGCAGGAACTGGAGAGGGCGGATTCCGGCATTCGCTCTTTTTGTTCTGTTCAGGGCGCCTTGGTCATGTGGCCCCTCTATCACTACGGATCGGAAGAGCAGAAAAAAAAGTTTTTACCGGAACTGGCAAAGGGGAAACTTATCGGATGTTTCGGTTTGACGGAACCGGATGCGGGGTCCGATCCCGCCAGCATGAAAACAAAAGCCGTTAAAGTAAAAGGGGGATGGAAGCTTAACGGAAATAAAATGTGGATCACTAACGGAGGACTTTCAGATGTGGCTGTGGTGTGGGCTATGGATTCGGAAGAAAAACAAATCCGTGGATTTTTAGTGGAACAGGATTTTCAGGGCTCGGTAGCGAGCCACGACCGAGT
>JAPOOY010000016.1 GCA_026713205.1 Bdellovibrionales bacterium | reverse complement strand
CGACATTTAGCAAACATCTTCCTGAAGCCTTAACAATGGGACCTGGAGCTGATTGGGGGCAAATATCCCTTACATTAAAAAACATTGCTGAATTTGACAGAAATAAACCCCGATGGTCCCTCTACAAAATTAAACGCGATATAAAAAAGCGGTATGACCTTGAGGAGTATATAAAATGCAGAATGTAACAAGAAGTCTTTATAATATGCGGAATTTTTTTCCACTTAAAGAAAAAAGCTTTGTCTTTGGCACACAAGTCATAAAAAATCAACCCACTCAAAGGAGAGCAAAATGAAACCACAAAACTTTTTACTTTTTATGATCCTCTGTTCCTCCCTTCTCTGTATCTCCTGTAATACAGGATTGGAGCATGAATCCCCAAGTGGATTGCCCCCTTCACCAACTCTTCAAATGGACCCTGAAGAACGCGCTCTGGTAGTTACAAATGATCTGTTTGCCGCCATTGTAGATAATCGCAGTCAGGAAAAGATTGAAGAGATTCTTTTAACTCCAGGCAATACTCTCTACTCCCTCAATCAAAATAACGATACTCCTTTAGGAGTGGCGATTCAGTTCCGCAGAAAGGAGCTGGCTGTATTTTTTCTGGAACGACTTCAATGTGATGATCTTTATCACCAAAACAATAAAGGGGAAAGTTATGTCTATCTGTCAGCGGAACACGGATACCATGAATTAATACGGCTTATAGCAAACAAATGCTATGAGAGAAAAGCTCCCTGGTCAGCCTTATTCCAGTATGATTATGAGTTTTCTGATTTAGATCCTGAAACTCTGAAAGGGGAAAAAGCCGTTCACAGTTCTTATGACTCTGCTGTTATGGACGCTCTTAATGAAGAATACTGGAGGGGAGCTCTTGAATGGCCCTTTTGGGTTTTTTACGAAACAAACAATGAGGAAGAAACTTTCTTCCACACGGCTGTCAGAGATGGGCGTGATACTGTAATAGAATGGGGAGTTAAAACTTTTTGCCAGGAAAGTTCTTGGGAAAAATCTGAACAATTCTATAAGAACTTACCAACTTCTGTTCCTCGCCGTGGCTGGCATTTTTTACAAACTCAATTTTCTTTGAATTTAACCCAGCTTATCAACTTTGGAAATAAGGAGGATAATACAGCCCTTCACCTTGCCTCTCAATCTCTTAATCTGAAAGCTATTCGTCTCATAGCTGATTGCCGATGGACTGATTACAGTCTTGAAAATTCCTTAGGAAATATTCCCTTACAGGAATTTCTAAAAGCCCTTGATCCCTCTATACAAAATTATGAAGAAGAAATAAAAACCACCTTCTTGTTTCTTATGAAGCAGGAAACATATCTTAAATTGTTCACAAACATACCCGGTCAGGTAAATCACCAAAATGAAGAGGAGGATAGCTCTCTTCACATAGCGGCCGGATTAGCGGACAAGTTTTTTTACAACGAACTTAAAAAAGTGGGCAATATCCATCTACCGAATAAAAAGAACCAAACTCCGGAAACTATTGTTAAGACCACTCATACTCAATTACAAAGGGATTAATGACTATGATAGGACACCGGCTCTTTATAAAATGGTGGTCTTTGACAAGACTGTCACGAATTAAACGGATTCCCTTTCCCGTTTTTTTCGTAACTTTTTTTCTTTGTACAAACTGCCTTTCCCCTCCTGTGAATCCAAAAGCAAAACCCATTATCATTGACAAGGCCACTCTTGAATTCTCCTCCGAAGGAAAGGAACTTAAGGGGACAGGGCGAGTTCTCTTTGATCAACCTCTTTTTGGCCTCTATTCAAAAGAACTCTATTTTGTTAAAGCAAAATTCCTTCATTCCCACTCCTCTTTTATCCTTCACAGCCATTTAAGTGATTTCAGCAAACAAGATGGGGTTAAAATCCTTTTTGAAAGAGAGTCTAACACCTTGAATTTTTATGTCTCCACTCCAAATCAAAGAATGCAAAAGCTGGGAATGAAACCGGATTATTTTTTAAAAAATCAGGAACTGGCTCTTTATATTGAAGTTGAAAACGGGACAGAAAACTTTGTTGATATTAAAATATGGAACTTTTTTATCAATCCTCGGGGAAATCTGAAAATACCTTCCGCTTTTTTCTCTCAACAAAATCAATTAACTTTTTCTGACAGTCATTTGTTTTATTCAAAAGGACAGGGAATCCTATGGGGCGCGGAATTAAATGGAATCCGTCTCATTAAAATTTCAAGAGAACCTCTCAATAGCTTATGAAATATGTTATTTTCCTTATTTTCTTCTCATCATCCGCCTTTGGGTTAAGCGGAAGGGATTTACAATCCTTACCCTCTCAAGAAAATAAAATAAAAATTCCACCCGCTTCTTTGCATCAAAAAGCCTCAGTCAATCACTCAGGACTCTCTTGGAAATCCTCTATAAAAAAACAACTTTTAACGGAAAATCAAATAAAAGTTCCAGTGAATACTTCCAAAAATATAATTCAAACTTCAGAAAAAAATTCCAAACCAAAAACCAAGCCTAATCAAACCTCAATTAAAGAGGACAACACGAGTAATACTTTAAAGGATAAAAAAATCAAACCCCCTATACTAAACAAAGCAACATCTGAAACCTCCCCTGATAAAGGGAATGTTCCCTCTTCCTTATTTCAATTAAACAATGAAGTCCGTTTGTCTCAAAACCTTACATCCAGAAGTCAAAAAAAACCCTTTGCCGGTATTCCCTATACGGCTCTATCTCTTAATTATTCCCTTCTTCCTTTGGACTTTTTTATGGAACTGGAATTTTTTCCTCAAGATCAACAAAAAATCAATGTGTCTGAAATAAGTCTCTCTTATTCTTTCAAAATATGGCCAATCACACTTCAAACGGGATGGCTCCCTCTTCCTCTGGGATATTGGCCTGAACAGACCAATTTATTTTTGAGGGGCTTATCCCTTCATCAGGCTCTAGCTAAAAATGGAGAAGATGCAGGGCTGACATTGCAAACAGATTTATGGGAAAAATATATCTATCTACAAGTCAGTGGTTTTGGAGGTTATATAAAGAGAAGCAGTGATGATTTTTATAGAGAGCCGGACTTTTTTCCTCTTATAGCGAGTTTGAAAACTCAACATCCTTTTGGAGAAGGATTTATCACCTGGTTTAAAAAAGATCTGGCTTTATTTAATTCCCTTCAAGCTATCGGCGGAGGACTTCACCTCAAACACTCACTAAAGAGCTTGGAAATCTCTATCCAGGGAGAGGCCTGGCTTATGGATGAAAAAAATCAAACCACTTTCTCCTATTACATTTTCCCTCAAGTGAAAATTGACAAATGGAAAGCGGGCCTTGTTCTTGGAGATATAAACCGCTTTTCCCCCCACTTAAAAGAAATCAAAGCCAGAACCTCTCTCTATGAAAGAATCATTCAAATTTCCTGGAAAGTTCATCCTCATATCACCTTAACCGCCGAGAGATTCTTGACTAAACAGAGAAAGGGACCTTTTTTAAATAACCTGTGGGCCCTTCGTCTTCAAACCCAGTTTGAATTTTAAAGATACGCTCTTCCTATTTGAATTTTGGAGTTTTTATTTATAACTCCCTTCATTGGGGAAAGGCGCATAAAATTTCCTCCTGGATTTGACAAAAAAAAGAGACAGGACTTAAGGAATAAATGAAAATCTGTCTTCTTTCCCTTATTATCCTTTACAGATGATTGAATTACCTGAATAGCAGTTTTGAGTTATTGTAATTGCCGGCCTGACTAAACCAAAACAGGGCCTCATCTATCTTTCCCTGTTCTATTAATAAATCTCCTAAATAAAATTGAGCGACAGCATTGTTCTGTTTAGCCGCCTGACGAAGCCAATACATGCCCTCATCTATCTTTCCCTGCTTTATTAATAAATCTCCTAAATGATGTTGAGCGTGAGTATCGCCTTGTTTAGCCGCCTGACGAATCCGACGAATCCAAAACATGCCCTCATCTATCTTTCCCTGCTTTATTAATAAATCTCCTAAATAATGTTGAGCGTGAATATCGCCTTGTATAGCCGCCTGACGAATCCAATGCCTGCCCTCTTCTGTCTTTTCCCGCTCTGTTAAATCTCTTAAATGATCTTGATCGCCGCGAATAAATCTTTCTATAAAGTTTTGTTCAGCCGCCTGACGAAACCAATGTATGGCCACATCTGTCTTTCCCTGCTCAATTGATAAATATCCTAAATAACTTTGAGAGCGAGTATTGCCTTGTTCAGCCGCCTGACGAATCCAATACATAGCGGCCTCTCTGCCTGTCCCTGTTTCCATAAGATAAAGTCCCAGTTGAAACTGGACAAAGGCATCTTTTTGATCATAATTCCATATCTTTTCCGTTTCCAGCTTTATACATTT
>JAPOOY010000017.1 GCA_026713205.1 Bdellovibrionales bacterium | reverse complement strand
TGAACAGTAATTTGCTCAGTTCTCATAAAAAAATTCAGGAGCTGCAAAATCAGGCGGATAAACTGAGAGACAGTGTGCGTAAATCCTTATCTGTCTTAAGAGCCACTATTCATAATTTGGAAGGGCTTCCTTTTGATGCCGAGGCGGCTTCAGATGAAGAAGAAGATTTTAATGAAAAGAAAACAAACCTTTCTTAAAGTATGATTCTTATTAACTCACTTAACTGCGATGGATTACAAGGTTATAAAAAACCGGCAGCTTCTCTTATTCAGTTGTTTGATAAAAGTCCTTTGGGACATTGGGATGCAGAAAATATTGCAAAATCTCAAAAAATTGTTCGTGAAGTTCAAGAAAGCGGAAAACATATCTTTGTTTGTGCGGCAGGGGGAAGTGGTGCTCCCACAGAAGTTTTCAGAGAGCTTTTTCCACGAAAAGAATCGGATCATTCTTTTACGACATTATTAAGCTCAGTCACGGAAGATCGATTGAATTTTCTTTATTCTCTGGATCGGGATGTTTTGCAAAATTCTCACTGGCTTTTTATTTCCAAGAGCGGGCAAACTGCGGAAAGTCTTTTTTATGCTCAGGTCCTTCAAAACCTCAGCTCAAGAAAGAAAGTATCTTTAGAAGGTAAAGTGACCTGCTTAACCTGCAATCCTTCTTCTCTATTAGTGAAAAGGTTGGGCGTTGGCGGAGACAGGATTTTTCAATTAAACGATTCTTTACCCGGACGTTTTTCCTTTTTTACTTTGGGCGGTTTGGTTCAAACCGGTTTGTTGGGAATCAATTCTTTTGATTTACAGAAAGGGTTTGAGAATTCCAATAATTCTCTTGCAGTGGATATTTTATCTCACTTCATGCTTCAATATCATGAAAGGAGAGAGAAATGTTTTTTTTCCTATTCTCATCCTCGTTTTCGCAATTTATCTCTCTGGTGGGAAAGAAGTTGGTCTGAATCCCTGTTTAAGGAAGGGGCTGTGTTACCTATTCCTTCACTTAATTCTCATTCTTCTTCAGAAATGTGCCATGCTTATCTGGAAGAGCTATTCAGTGATAAGGGCTGGATGTGGGATTTAAGTTTGCAGTCCACAGCCAGTCAGGAGATAAAGGCATGGAATCAAAGGCAGACGGAAGCTTTCCGTTATATGGCTGAGAAAGAGGGGTGCCCTCTTTTATCTTTAACTCTGGAGGATTTAACTGTTTGTGAAGTTGGAAATTTGATGTCTATATTTTTTAAAGTGCTTCATGGTTTGGGAGAATGGCTAAAAGTGGCTCTTTACAGTCAACCCTTTGTGGATCAATATAAAAAGGGATGTTTATTATAAAAGAGGGCGAATAATGGCAGGCGAAGCAAGTAAGAAAAAGGAATTTAAAGAAAGTTCTGTAAGTCAAAATTCTTCGGAAGAGAATACTTTTTCTGAAAAAGATTCTGTGGTTGAGAAGAGTTCCACGGAAAACACCTTCTCTGAGGATAAATCTGTCGGTAAAAAGAGTATAAGTAAAGAAGTCTCCGTTAGTGGGACTTATATGGAAACCACAAGATTTATTGACTTATCAGAGGATAATACAGCTCAAATTCAATTAAATAAGGCCAGCCAGGCTCCTGCGGCTTTGACTGTTCTTGTGGGTCCTGAGGATATGATAGGAGTTTCATGGCCCATAGAGAAGGCAGTGACAACCATAGGCCGATCCGCCAGTTTAGCTGATATTCATATTTCACACACAAGTATCAGTCGTAGTCATTTTCAACTGCTTCAGGAAGACGATCGGATATTTGTTATGGATTTAAAATCT
>JAPOOY010000105.1 GCA_026713205.1 Bdellovibrionales bacterium | reverse complement strand
ATAAATTCTTCACAAGTTGCTCCAGCCTCTTTTATGCCCGCATTTCCAAAAGCCTGTAAAAGCCTTTCAAGAAAGATTTGACCTTCCCCTTTTTCACTTCCTTTAATGTATTTTTGAAAGTAGGATAAAAATTGTTCAAACTTTTGTTTTCTGTCTTGTGTCATGATGTTGTTTCCTAAGAAATTATCCTTATTTGTAGTTATTTTTGCAATTCTTTTTAAATTAGTCCCTATATTTTCTATGTGGCCGTCAGGCAGTACCCCGGGCTTGTCCGAGGGAATCTATTCATTATTTCTTAAGACAAAAAATGTCATTTTCCAAAATTCGCTGTGATTTATCGGTATAGAGCAGGAAACTGCAGGAAAAGCCGGGAAAAAGCATGGCTTGTTAATGTTTGATTTTACTGGAAAATTCCAGTTTTGACCGGTTTTAAGCCTCGGTCTTAGGCCATTCTGTTATTTTAGGATTTTAATAAATTTTTTTATGTAACCTTCAAGGTTGGAAGACAGCTTAAACAGTTTCCTGAAAATCATTCAGGGAGGAGATAATTTTTTACAGTCATCTTAAAAAAGGCCAATAGCGATATGAAAACGGTATTGAGACAAAGAGGAAGGGCGAGGTAAAGAGGAAAGGTGAGGTGGCAGTGGCAGTTTATAGGCAAAGTCAACTCCAAAGGGGACAATAGTTTCATATCGGAAGCCCACTCCCGCTGAGTGACCATAATCATTTCTGCTATGTCCATTGGCAGTCAGCCGTACCAGACCGGCGTCATAAAAAATCAATCCCTTAAAAGTTTTTGTTAAAGGAAACCGGAACTCCAGTTTAGCCAAAGCATATTGACTGGAGGTGGCCTTATAGGCGGATTCTTTTATCTTTAATGTGAGAGGTTCGTTGGCTGTTTTAATAGGGGCAAGGGTACTGTTTGGTATCCTCTCCCCTTCAATATTTCCATCATATCCTCTTAAGGAGGATTGACCTCCTAAAATAAAAGCGTGACTGACGGGAATGGAGCGGTTGGAAAAAATCAGGCCGCCTTTCAGTCCAATGGCAAAAACATAATCGCTCAAGGAGTGGTATATTTGATTTGAGAAGTTAAATTTCCAAAACTGAATGTCTGGAGAACTGCCGATTAAAGGTGAGGAATATTCCGCTTTTACGGAAAAGAAAAAACCTTTCGTTGGGTTGAAAATGCTATTTCTTTTATCATATTGAATGGAAATATGAGAGCTTCCAATACGCCGGAGGGGTTCAGGACAGTTTGGATTATCAAGGCAGAGTTCTTTTCGGGCTTCTAAATCCCATAGCTTAAAGTTGGATTTTAAATAAGGGGTGAGTTTTGTATCAATGGAAAAGCTCACTTGATCTCTTTTTACGGCGTTGATGTTCTCTGTATAGCTAAAAATATTATGAGATCGGGAAAGACCGATATTTCCTTTGATGTTCTTTCCGGGAATAAAGACTTCCTGATAAATGCCTGAAACTTCATATTCCAGAACAGGGCGAAACAGGTTCACCTGACTGCTGATTCTTCCAAAAAAATTTCTTCCATATCCAAACAGATTTTTATGCCGATACTCTCCATAGGCCCTGGCTGTCAGTGTTCTTTGAGTATTCACACCCACACCACCCCGGACATCCTGAAGGTTTTTTTCCTTAACGGAAACCATAATTTCTGATGGATTGTCTTTGTTTTGTTCAATGGACACCTGGGAAAATAAATTTAAAGCGCTCAAGGCGCTGATAGATGTTTCTATTTTTTTTGGAGTGAGAAGAGTTCCCTCTTCAAAAGTTAAAAGATTCTTTATAAGATCTTTCCTGGCATTTACGAATCCCTGAATAGTGATGCGATCTATAATGACCTGTTTTCCTTCTGTTATTACAAGTTTTATGGTTACATATTGACTGTTTTCTCCGTATTCTATAATTTCTTTTCTTTGTGTCTTAATATTTAAGAAACCTCTGTTTTTATAGATCTTTTCAATGAGATTTAAGTCTTCCTCTAAGACTGTTAATAGGAGAGGAGATTGCACTCGGGATTGAATTGAGGATAAAATTTCCCCGGAGGAAATATATTTATTACCTTTTAGTTCTATGGTTTTTATAAAAGATCGAGGCCCTTCCTCCAAATTAACTGTAACTATTACTTTATTATCTTTGTAAATGACGCGATCAGAATACAGTCTGCTTTGCAAATAGCCTTGGCCTCTTAAATGTTTTATTAAATTGTCATATCCTTTTTCCAAATCCGCTTTATTATAATAACCCTCTTGAATAAGAGGCGTGCTGTTATTTTTAATAAGTTTCATATATACTTCAGGAGGTTGGGAAAGAAGACCGGTGACATTAATTTCTTCAATCTGTATTCTCGGTCCTTCTTTGACTTTCAGGTAAACCCACTCTCTCCATTGCTTTCTTTTTATGTTGTATGAAATTTTTACTTTCTGAAACCCCTGTTTGCTGTAAGCTGTTCGCAGGGAGTTGACGGCTGATTTATATAAGTTAATGCCCAGTTTTGTTTCATCAATATGGATGATTTTATTGATTTCCTGATGATCAAAGAATTTACTTCCTTTTACGGAGAAGATTGTTTTTACGGGGTTTTCTATCTTCCAGCCCTCTTCTGTGTGTAGAATTTTTGTTTTAAAATAATGTTTTTTGATAAGGTAATTGAAAATTGTTTTTCGGGAGGGAGTACGATTCTTAAAAGCTTTAGTTAGTTGTTTAACCAGTTTTTGATTTTCTGAAAGGAAGAGAGAGCTGGATTTCGTCAGTTTTTTTCTTCCGATTGATTTAAGATCGGATTGAGCAAAAGTTGTTTCTGACAATGCCGGAAATTCAATAATATACAATAGGACTGGCACAAAAAGAAATTTATACCAGACCGGAAAAGATTTTTTTGATTTTTTAAAATTCAAAGTGGAATTCAAGATCCAGACCCGCTGTGTCTT
>JAPOOY010000018.1 GCA_026713205.1 Bdellovibrionales bacterium | reverse complement strand
TCAGAAATGTTGCAGAGATATACAAAAGACAAAGCCGAAATCAAACAGCTTTGTTTAAGGATCATCTTAAAAGTCAGGACATTGTGGACTGTTCAGGAATTGGAAGAGAAAAAACCGCTTCAAATTTAAACTCTCTGGCCGTCAATATATGTCAGCAGGCTCAGAAGAAAAAGCAGGAAGTGGAAGCCAAACAAATACAAACAGAAATTACTCCTCAGGAAATGACAACTAAACCAGAAGCAAAACTTGGATACGAAAATCTCTCATCCGATCCAGGCAATAATCAAAGTGGAAGTGAAATTGAAGGTTCAGGGGGGCTAGGGGATGAAGCTCTTTTAGGTACTGCCGGGGCAGCGGCTGGAGCTTTAGCTCTCAAGAAGAACTTAAAAAAAGATAATAAAGGCCCTTCTCAGGATAAGGGCCTTGAAGATACTAATTCAAGGATAGCTTCAAAAAGAGCACGCTCTCAGGGAAATAAAGGCTCTTCCAGAACAAGAAATGCAACCAGACAAAATATATCCTCAAAAGGAACAAAGAAAACAGCTCCAACAGCCGGTTCTGGACATTTATCAGGGGGTAAGACAAAACCCTCTACTTCAAAACCGCTACAATTAGCAGAGTCAAGGATTAGCACAGGAAAATGTTTGGTCCATGTGCCTCCCATAAAATCCACTGTGATGTTTCAGTCTGTGGAAGCTCCACAAATAGAGCCTATGAATGAGCAAAAGCATCCTCCTTATGATAATTACGACTTGGTGAGAGGGAAAAAAGCGGGAGTCTTGGTAGAATTAGGAAAAGAATTTAAAGAGAATATCTCTTTCACTTTAAAATTGTATGTAGGAAAAAAGCTCTACCATTCTAAATGTCACCATACTCCCCTCATAGGTCAGATGACGAATAATGAATTTACTGACTGTACTTTTACAAAGACAGACTTAGACAGGGATGGTTATTATAAATTTTTCCCCTTTCCTCTCTTTAAACCAGTAAAAAATATCAGCGTTTGGATCGTTCTTATGCCTAAGACCTATCAGCAAAATAGGAAATGCTGGAAAGGAAAACACTCTGGTATCAGTGTTATAGAAACTCCTGGATTAAAAGTTGGGTTTACCAGAATCAATGGAGGGCGAAGTTGTTCAGGTTATAATCCTACTCCTTTGAGAAAAGTAAGGGATTTTGTTGATTCAGATGAAGTGAAAAAATACTTACCATCTATGCTTCCTGTTCCTCGGATAAAAGCTGAAGTTCTAACAACACATAATAATAAAAATTATATTTCCGGAAATTGTAATAATAGAAAAGCTGATCCGAAAGATATAAATTCAAAGAGGACTATAGGTATATTAAGAGACATTGATGCTTTGGAAAGGGAAAGAGGTTTAAAGGGGTACAGCAAAATAATTGCTGTTGCTTCAAGGGATTACTTTGATTTTCATAATAAATCTGGTTCAAATGGCTTTGTGCTTTTGCCGGATCGAAAAGGACGATCATTGTTTGGTTCATTTAATCTTGACTCTAAAGTTGTAAGAGGCGGGAGTTGGAATGTTGCTTTTGTCAGCGATGATACAAAAGACGGAGGAACTGTAGCCCACGAACTAGCTCATACTTTAGGACAAGGAAGAGAATTTTATAAACCAGGTGAAATATGTCGTACATTTAAAGAAGATGCATTGAAGCTTTGTAAAGATTATCAAATTTCTAGGAGTCTAAATGCTAGACAGGAAAGAGGTGAATGGGTTTTTAATTTTGTAAAAAACCGATTTAGTATTGTAAATAATAAAGGTGATATTGGAGATATTTGGATAGATAGAGAGACTTATCAAAAAATCTTTTCTGTGCTTGCAAAAAAAGGGGCTGTTATTCCTGAAGATGATGATTTATATAAAACAAATAGTATACAAAAGTTAAGAACAAAAAGGCCCTCTCTAAAGGCGCTTGTGTCAGGGTATTATCGTGCAGAAAATGATAGTTTTTTTCTTCCTAAAACAACAATTCATACTACCCGTTTTTTTATTCCTTCTGTTTCAAGCATAAATGGAAAAAAAATCTCAACTGTTACTTTTCAATTAAGAGATAGACAAGATAAAACCCTTCAATCAATAAAGCGTCCAGTTTTAAAAACAGATATTGAAATTCTTTATAAAAACAAGACAGCGAAAAGAACTCCTTTTAAATTCTATCATTTTTTGGTAGCTCTTAGCATTCCTGAAAGTAGCAAAAAAAGAGGTTTAAAAGCTGTTGTTATAAGTCCTAAAGGACGTGTGATATATTCTGCTCCTATTAGGATTAAACTAAAACAGGAAAATGTAGCTTTTATTGACAAGTTAAGGTAATGAAGAGTATTATCTATTTGATGAAATTTTGGTATTTATTTTTAATTTTAATAAGTTTTTCTTGTAGTTGTTTGGAATCTAGATCACCATCTTCTAAATTGATATTTCCTGATAAAAAGTTAGAGGAGATCATTGTCAGGGGAAACTATGGCCCTGGTGGACAAAAGGCAGCAGAGGCGCTCAGACAGTTGTTTTTGGAAGAGGAATTAGATTTAAAAAAAGGAGAAACTATTGATGAGGCTATTAACAATAGATACCAACACAGACTAAAAGAGTATTTTATTCATTCAGGACAAAGATACTGTTATCATAAAACTTCTAATAAAGCACTTGTTTCTAATCGTGATTTAACAGCACGGCTTTATGATAATGAAGGAAAAATGCTTGAAGAAGATTTTTTAAGACCTGAATCTCCTGTTGAGGGAAGATTCTCCAAAGGTGTCATCGCTTATCTCCCATATCATGATGAAGGCCATGAAATCCGTATTGTAAGACTGGAAGGAGTAAAGGAAGTAGTGATTGAATCCTTACAATTTGAATCTCATTCTGACTTAATAAGGCTTACTCATCCTGACACCCAAAGGAATGTTGTTTCAGGAGAAATAGTGTTTGATACAAAAGATAACTGTCATGTTACGCCTGGTCCTTACTAAGTTTTTTTATTGCTTATGTAATAAAATAGAACACCAAGCAAACAGCAATCACTCACCCACTAAAGAGTAAAAAGACTGGATGAGAATCCGGTCTTTTTATAGAGTGTCTCATTATAAACAGTCCTTAGAGGCTCTTTTGTGGGTTTTTACAGATTGACTGTAAAATAAAACTCAGCGGTGCGGGCTTGTTTCAGCATCATTTTATGTTGGCTGAATATCAGTACCTGTTCCGCTTTTTATAAAACAAAAAAGCCGAGCTACGAGCCCCGAGGTGCCCTAGCAATCAGGAAGCAACATCCAGTCTTCACTGATTCAAATCCCCATCCGTAAGTAGTTATTCAGTTTGCCTTCTCCTTTTTCATTTTAAAACTTCTGCCCATTAGGCCCAAAAGAGAAGAGAGACTCAGTTTCATTGTGGAATACATTTCACCAATTCCCCGCTTGAACCTGGCGATTAAATCGTACCTCACCCTTTTAACCGCTTCCTGTTCTATATATGGAAAGCGGTCATGCCGCTCTCACCTCTCACAATGTACCTGTGCACGAAGATACCATACGCGTCGGGACGGTAAGAACGAAGCATCCTCCATACAAACATTCACCTGCATATCCACATAGCTAGTCGATCCAGCCAGCAGCGAGACTGAGGCGCGTTGGAAGGCGTCCCTCGCCTTCATTAACCTATTCCACCTTGAAAATAGTCGCTTTACCCACAGATTCAGTGCTATTAGATACCTTCGACCGTCCCCTCGAGGATGCGCTGTTACCTTATCTTCAGTTTGTCATCTCCATTGAGACAACTACGCCAAATATACCTCCAGACTGTATCCACCGTACATGACGGAAACTTTCCTCTGTCTGCAACTACCCGCCGGAAGCCGCTACACGACTGGACCTCGCTCCGGCTTGCCACCGTCG
>JAPOOY010000076.1 GCA_026713205.1 Bdellovibrionales bacterium | reverse complement strand
TGGCCGGACAGAAGGTTCCAGAATGAAGACTAAAGCTGGAATATTCAGCAAGAAAAGGTTGAGTAGTATAATTTTCTGTAAAATTCCTGCTTATAACAAACTCTATCTATTTATTATTTCCGAGATACGGACTTTTTGGTCTTTTAGAAGTAAAAATCACCGAAAAGGCCTCTTTTTTTAAAGGATGAAATTTGCTTTAAGTCATATTATAATGAAAGCTGTTAAAGCTTTCGGGAGGCATTGATGAAAACACACTTTGAGCAAACTAAAAAAAAGAATAAACAAACCTTAGCCATTCCAGATGAAATCTGGAATCTGACAAAAGAAATCAAGAAAAATTTAAAAGAATTATCCGCCAGTCAAAAGGCTACTGATCAACAAATAACGAAGCTTTCCTCTGAGCTATCCGCCAGTCAAAAAGAAACGGACCGGCAGATGAAAGAAACGGACCGGCAGATGAAGGAAACAGACAAAAAGCTTCGCGCTTATATTGGAGATTCAGGAAATCGCTGGGGCAAACTGGGTGAAAATTTGGTTAAAGGTCGCCTGACTGAGCGACTCAACGAAAAAGAAATTCAAGTGGAAAGAGTGATAACTAATTTAAAAAACAGGTTTTCGGAGTTTGATCTGGTTGTGATTAACGGAAAGGAAGTGGTGGTTGTGGAAGTGAAAGCCACTTTGGATCCTTCTGATGTGGAAGAATTCACGGAAGATATTGCAAAATTTAAAAATTGGTGGCCGGAATTTAAAAACAAAAAGATTTATGGCGCACTGGCCTTTTTAATAAAAGCCAATAAACAGGCTAACCATCTGGCGCAAAAACGAGGTTTTTTTGTTATTGAAGCTACAGGGGATGTGATTATTCAAAATAAAGAAACTTTTAAGCCAAAAACTTTTTAAAAGCTCTTTCCAAAGGAATATAAAAATGAACTGCTCTGCGGCAAGCCGCAGGGAGTTCAGTTATCCAAGGGACAACTGAACATGAACCCGAGAAGATTTAAAAGAAATATATGACAATAGGGTTTTTCTGTGACATAGTGGGAATATGACTATCTCTTGGGAAGCCACTCCTAACCCTCAATCCCTGAAATTTCTGGTGAGTCAACCTATCTCAGCAGAAATTTTGGAAATAACCAGCATGGAGGAAGCCAAGCGCTCTCCCCTGGCTGGAAAAATTTTAGGCTTTCCCTGGGCAAAGTCCGTGTTTTTAGGAAAAGATTTTATCACTGTTACAAAAGAAGATTGGGTGGAATGGGATATTCTCCGTGACCCCTTGGCCGCCCTTATTCAGGAACATCTGGAAAAAGGGGAACAAGTCCTCCTTCCCGAACTTAGTAAAGAAACCGATACCTCTGATGAAAAAGATTCCACCTCCGTTAAACTCATTAAAGAGATTTTAAAAAATGAAATCCAACCGGCTGTTGCCATGGATGGAGGGTTTATTGATTTCGTTTCCTACAAGGATAAAAAAGTCTATCTTAATCTCCAGGGAGCCTGTTCCGGTTGTCCCAGTTCCGCATTCACTCTTAAGGAAGGTATTGAAACGCGCCTTAAACAGTCTCTTCCTGAAATTGAAGAAGTAATTGCCATTTGAACAATTCCATTTACTGAGATTAAGTTCAGTTTTTTGGGATAAAAAATAAGTGGATTTGAGAAGTTCCCCTGTTCTCTTGTAAAGAAAATCATCTGTCTTTAGGCATAACTGAATAAATTTCTCTTTTTAAAAACTAGCGCTTTGTCCAATAAATTCTTTCATAACTTTGGTTTGGAGCTAATAGCCTAAATTCATTTTTAATGTATGAAAAAACTTATCGGATGAAACACTAGGGCGTGTCCTCATAAGCACAGATTAAAGTCTGTGCTAAAATCATGAACAAATTCAAAAAGAGCTTGATGTGACTTTTTCTGATTTCCTATAATAGGAATAACGATAAACCATCATTGCAAAAAGGGATTGTTTGCAGACACTCTGAAGCTAAAAAAAGTTGAAAGTGGTTTTTAAATAGATTTTTTAAGTCCAGCCTTATAAGAACAAGCCCTAAAATTTCCAAATAGTTGAAAAAATCTGGACTTTTTGCTAGAATTAAACCAATAGTCTATAAAATCCGATAAAATAAAGGAACTATGCTTCGTTTCTTTCTCCTTTTTTGTATTTTACTCATAACAGGATGCAGTCATTGGTTTAATCCCGTGGTTTCACAACTCGCCTCCTCTTCATCAGAAAACTTTTTCACTTCGGAACAAAGGGAAGATATGGCCAGGCTTTTGGATGAAATTTTGCATTCAGAAGAATGTGATGAACTGATAGATGCCATTGAATCTAATTCAACTATAGCTTATTTAAAAGAAGAATATGAAGTAAAAGAAGATTTTGTATATGGTGAACTGAACAATTTTTATAACCCTCAGTTTTGGCTGCAAGTTTCAAAGGAAAGCTATCTGATTCGGGGTATTGTCACCGCCTGGCTCGCAGAAAAAGATCCTGCAACAGTGAAGCTGGCCATTGAAAAGGTACAATCCTGTTATTAAAAATGAGCCTCCGCCCAATGGGAACCCGCTACACAATTCACCTTTAAAGGAGCTTTTAAATGAACACAGTTTTCCATAATGGAAACTATATGGGTTTTTTCCTCTTCCCATTGATCTTGCGGACACTCAAAAAGTAATTCATCATGAACTTGAGAAACTAAGGATATGGGTAAGCTTTGATCCAATTTAATCATGGCTTTTTTGACAATATCGCTGGCCGTCCCCTGGATGGGAGCATTGATAGCCGCTCTTTCCGAAGCCGCTCTCATTTTTGGATTTGTTAACTCCCAATCCGCAAAAAACCTCTTTCTGCCAAAAAGTGTCTCTACATATCCGTTTGAAATCTCTTTGGCTGTTTCAATATAATCCCGTACTTTTTTAAATTTTTTAAAATAGCTGTCAATGATGGCTTTTCCTTCCGCTCTGGAAATCCCCAAAGATTCCGAAAGACCATAAGCTCCCTGTCCATAGGCAATTCCAAAATTAACGGCTTTGCTCTTTCGCCTAAGTTCCGCAGTGACCTCTTTTAAGGGTACATTAAAAATCTCACAAGCTGTGGCCGCATGAATATCCTGTCCTTCCTGAAAAGCCTTGAGGAGTCCCGGGTCCTCTGTAATGTGAGCTAAAATTCGGAGTTCAATTTGAGAGTAATCCGCCGAAACAAGAACAGACCCTTCAGGCGCTGTAAATGCCCGACGAATTTGCCTCCCTCGTTCCGTTTTAATGGGAATATTTTGCAAGTTGGGATGCACACTGGAAAGTCGGCCGGTGGCCGTGGCTGTTTGCCGAAAGCTTGTATGTATCCTCTGGGTTTTAGGATGAACGAGTTCAATCAAAGAGGAGGTGTATGTGGTCTTCAACTTAAAAAGTTCTCTGTACTCCAGAATCAAAGGAAGTACGGGATGGCGGCCCTTAAGCTTCATCAACTCCCGACTGTCCGTGGAACGACCGGATTTTATTTTACGACCCTGAGGCAATTTGAGTTTGTCAAATAGCACTTCCCCTAACTGTTTTGGGCTTGCAAGGTTAAAAGTGGTTCCACATAGTTGAAAAACATTTTTTTCCAATCCCTTTAAATCCTTGTCTAATTGTGCGGATTGTTGTTCCACTTCCTGTTTGTTTAAAAGCATTCCGTGATTTTCCATATCATATAAAACCGATATAAGAGGGAGTTCCACTTCATTAAATAAAGTTTCCAGGTTTAATGTTTTTAACTTCTTCTCTAAAACCTCTTTTAGTTGAGTATGCCTTTGATAAAGAGCTTCCGGGCTGTCCGGCTCTTCTTCGGATTTTAAATACTGTTTACAAAGAGAATGAAAGGAGCCAGTGGGGCGAGAATCCAACAAGTGCCCAGCCACCATAGAATCCCATTCTGGAAGGGGGTTTTTAAGTTCCAGTTTTTTCCAAAGAGATTTTAAGTCATAACCGGACCATCTGATCCATTTATTATCTAAAATAGAGCCAAAATTCTTTAAATTTTTAGAATCCAATTCAATAAGTTGTTTTTTATGACACAAGTAAATTGTATCTTTCCACTCTCCCAGCCAAAGGGATGCATAGGGCTCAAGTTGACAGGCCATATCTCCCTTGGTCCAGAAATTTTTTAAAAGCTTTTTTTGAGAAGGGAGTGTCTTTTTCTGCTTTTTCTCCGGATAAAGAGTTTTTAAGAAAGTATTGAAATTTAATTCTTCTAAAAAACTCTTAAACTGTGTATCATCCGGTTTTTTAAAGGCCAAATCAGGCAAAGTGCAATTTAATTTTAAATCCTGCACAATGGTCACAAGTTGTTTTGAAAGTAGTGCCTCCTTCTTTCCTTCTTTAAGTTTTTTTTGAAGATTTTTATTTATCTTATTGATATTATTATAAATATTATCTAAACTTTTATATTCTTTTAACAGGGTTGACGCCCCTTTCGGCCCTATCCCCTTAATCCCCGGGATATTATCACTGGAATCTCCTGTAAGGGCTTGATAGTCAATCATCTGTTCGGGAAAGACCTTCCACTTGGCATAAACTTCCTCCCTATAATACATTTTTGACTTCATCGTATCTAAAAGAGCTGTATTTTGATCCACTAACTGAGCAAAATCCTTATCACCACTCACAATAAAAACCTTTAAATTATGTTTTTTTCCCCAACGGGACAGAGTTCCTATGATATCGTCCGCTTCATATCCTTCCTTTTCCAAACTGTAAATATTTAAAATTTGAACCATCTTTTTAAGACCGAGGACTTGTTTTTCCAAATCCTCCGGCATCTCTCCCCGATTGGCCTTATATTCCGGAAAAATCTCCTTTCTAAAGGAAGGAGCTTTTGTATCAAACCCCGCGGCTATGTAGTCCGGTTTATGATCCCGAATGAGCTTTAATAACATGGAAAGCACTCCGTAGAGGGCGTTTGTGGGCAAACCGGACAAACTGGCCATCTGCCCGGGAATGGCATAATAGGAGCGAAAGAAAAAAGAACTGATATCAATGATATAAAATGTCTTCATAGTTTTTCTATTTTGTATCCTTTATGAGTTTAAAATCAATAACTATCCGGATCGGTATATCTAAATAGATTCAGGAAAGATAAAAATTAAATCTCCTTCTTCAGAAAAATCCAACCTTTCTCTGGCTTCTTTTTCAATGAAATCCGGATCGGAAAAACGCTGGATTTTCTTTTTAACAGTTTGATTTTTTTCCTGTAAATGGTTAATACGATTTTTAACAATCTTTAGATCCCTATTTAAAGAAAAAATCTGAAATAAAGTTCCGTCAATCACCAAATTAAAGGTCAGAAAAATCAAACAAATGATCAGCATATAAAAGGGACGATAAAAAAGATTTTTAATTTTTTTTGCGAGGTTTTTCTTCATTGTTTTATCTCACTTAATCTGAGAGTTTCTTTCATAAACTGTAATAGTTACGACTTGATTTGACAACTGTTGAAAAAAGCAGGGTTACCCGTTTTGATGAAAGTGTAAATCTATCAAAACATAAAGGCTTGTTTTCCATAAAACTTCCCTAAGTCCCCTAGTTCCTCCTCAATCCTCAATAGGCGATTGTATTTTGCCGTTCTTTCCCCACGGCAAACACTGCCCGTTTTAATCTGGCCGCAACTCCATCCCACAGCTAAATCAGAAATAAGGGTGTCTTCTGTTTCACCGCTACGGTGAGACATCACGCAGGTATATCCCGCTTGCCGCGCGACTTCCACCGCTTCCCGTGTTTCGCTTATTGTACCTACCTGATTGCATTTCACTAAAAGGGAGTTGGCAATTTTCTCTTGAATCCCCTTTTTAAGTCTTTGAGTTTGAGTGACAAAAAGATCATCTCCTACAACTTGAATTTGATCTCCTACCTCTTTTGTTAAAAACTTCCATCCCTCCCAATCCTCTTCAGCCAGTCCATCCTCAATGCTGAGGAGAGGGTATTGTTGAGCCCAGCTTTTATAAAGAGCTGTGAGTTCCTCCGCCTTTTGTTTTTTCCCTTCAAAATGATAAAATCCCCCTTCATAAAACTCAGAGGCCGCACAGTCCAAGGCCAAACCTATTTGTTCTGAATAGCCACATTTCTCAATGGAGGAAAGAAGAAAATCCATCGCCTGATGATGGTGGGAAAATTGGGGGGCAAACCCTCCTTCATCCCCCACATTTGTGGAGAGACCTTTAGAATCCAGGTCTTTTTTAAGTTGATGGAAAACCTCGCAGGACGCTCTCAGAGCCTCTTGAAATGTGGAAAAATCAAAAGGAACAATCATAAATTCCTGAATCTGAAGATTATTTTTTGCATGAACCCCGCCGTTAATAACATTGATTAAAGGAACAGGTAAAATAAAACGATTCCCAGACAAAGACTCCCCTTTTTGAATCCCCAAAGCTTCCGAGAGGTATTTATAAAGAGGTTGTTTTTTCACTTGAGCCGTAGCCCGCAAACAAGCCAAA
>JAPOOY010000019.1 GCA_026713205.1 Bdellovibrionales bacterium | reverse complement strand
TTCCAGGGTTGTCCCTGCTGCCGGCAAATTTTCAAAATCGACATTACGCCAAGGATCTGTCGGCGTTTCCGGATTATTGGGAGTTGCCGTACCCGGCGACTTTTTTTCACCGTCGCTTTTTCCACAGGAAACAGGCAGAGTGAAAATAATTGTTGGAATCAATAACAGCATAAGAAACTTCATGGACAACCTCCTAGGTTGAATAAAACTTTTAAAAACAACTTGTATTATTGTCTATTCAAAACAAATTTGCTGTCAAACATTTTCTTTAAAAATTTTTAGAAAAAATTTTTTTCGTTTATTTGTTGACGGACAGGTGGATGGGGAAATATAATGCCGTTTCAATTTCTTCCGGTAATCAATCTCCTCTATATAGGCCCTTTTTTCAAATCTCAAAATGGAGTAACCTTTATAGTAGATTTTTTGCCACTTAAGATTATAGTAACAGGTCAGCGTCTTTGAGTTTCCTTCTGAAAAAATGATTATGGGCAAACAAATAATATCAACTAAAACTTGACATTTTGAATGAAAAAAACCATTATTCTAAAAATAATAAAGGAAAAATATGTCCGAAAAAAAATTATTGCCCCTAACCAATGACCCTATCTTTAAACTCTTTTTCAAAGATGATAAGAACAAGGAACTCTTGATTTCCCTCCTTTCCAATTTTCTGCCTCTTCCTGAAGGTTCAACAATTCTCTCCGTGGACATTCTTGAATCTGAACTGTTATCGAAGAAGATCTCAAAGATCAAAGAAGAAAGAGGGAAAAAATACATCCTTGATTTGAGGGTGAAGTTTAAAAGAACAAATGAAAAGGGAGAAAAAGAAATAGAGATGGCAAATGTTGAGGTTCAGACAACATCAAGGGGCCATATGACAGACCGTCTCCTTGCGTATGCCTGCAGGATTTATGGAGAACAACTCAAAGAGGGATCCTCTTACCAAAAACTTCACAGGGTTTATTCCCTTGTATTTATGACGAACAACCTCGTCGCATTTAAGAATTCTCCAAGGTTTGATCATGTTTGCACTATCCGAGAAAATCACGAACCTTACACAGTCTTTTCCGAAGGACTTTGTTTTGTGATTATAGAGCTTGCCAAATTCGAGAAAAAAATGGAGGAGCTTCTTGACAAGAAGCACGACTGGTGCTATCTTTTGAAAAACGCAGATAAAATGAAACTGGAGGAACAAGAACATTTTGTTTCCAAAGGAGGAGAGATGGCAAAAGCAATGGAAAGATTATGGAATTTGTCTCAAGATGAAATGGCCAGAGAGTTGTATATGGCGGAACTGAAAAGGGATATAGACAAACGGAGTTGGGAGGAAGAGGCCCATACAGAAGGAATAGCAAAAGGTCGGGCAGAAGGTCGGGCAGAAGGTCGGGCAGAAGGAATGGAAGAAGGTCGGGCAGAAGGACGGGCAGAAGGGCGGGAAGAAGGACTGGCAGAAGAAGTGATAAAAGGACAGACAGAAGGAAGCACTGAAGAAATAGAAGATGTACAG
>JAPOOY010000028.1 GCA_026713205.1 Bdellovibrionales bacterium | reverse complement strand
CGATCTCCTCCCAAAGCGCCCACAGCAATGGCAATGGCAGCCCCTATGGCTTTAAGCCCTCCACCGTCCTGCACGGCTTCCTCTGCCGCAAAAACCAGCTGGGGGGTTAAAATCAGCAAAAATGCTATAATTGATCTCATGGTATTTTCTCCTTTGTTAATGGTGATCGGATATGGCCAAAGACACATAAACCATAGAGAGGATAGTAAAAACAAAAGCCTGTAATGTGCAAACAAAAAGACCTAAAAAATAAAATATTATGGGAACAAAAACGGGAACCAAGTCCAAAAAAATTCCTATGACCACATGATCCCCTTTCATATTCCCAAAAAGTCGTAACCCCAAGCTTAAAGGGCGAAAGATATGGGACAAAAGCTCTATAAAAATAAAAAGAGGCGCCATAAACATAACATGACCCAAAAACTGTTTTAAATAGGAAAAACCCTGTTTACGAAGCCCCCAATAATTGTAAGCCAGAAAGGAAAACACGCCTAAAGCAAATGTGGTGTTCACATTTTCCGTGGCGGGAAAAAAGCCGGGAAAAAGACCTAATAGATTTTGGCCCCAAATAAACAGAAAAATAAAGCAGAAAAACGGAACGGCTTCCCGTCCTTCCGGTCCCACAACAGAATCAGACAGGGCCTGTATTTGCTCCACAAACACTTCAAAAAATCCCTTTATACCAAACCGACCCGACGGAGCCGGATGAGGGTCCCGCTTCAGAGCGTTCCGAGCAAAAATTCCAATAACAACAAGAAATCCACAAAAAAGCAGCCCATAGATAATATGGGAAAACTCCGGGTTAATAAAAGAAATCAAATGGGTCCAGGTAAAATGCATTTTTCACCTGTTAACACAGGTTGCAGAGGCAAGTCATTAAAAATGACTTTTTTAGAACAAGTGGCTTTTCAGGAATACACTGATCGTGTTTGGGTTTTTCAATTTTCCAGATGAAAAAAGGATTACACCCTCCATTAAGTAAAGAGAAGGGGTCAAAAGTGAGTTCGGCTTTGACACAGTAGCGGCTGAAAGTCGCTCTGTGGCAAAACGCATGTTTGACCCCTTCTCTTTACTTAATGGAAGGCTAATTTTATGTAAATGGAAAACCGAAAAACTCAAACCGGACCAGCATGACCCAAATTTTCAAATAGGATTGGCATATGTGGCTATCTTCATGAAATTTTTATGATAGAAAGAAATCTTAATGCCTTCTAGAGAGTTTTCTTTTTTTCTCGCTCTGGACACCTCCTTTGAAACAGGATCGGTCGGTCTTTTTCAGAAAGAGGAAGAACCTTCATTAGCCCCTCAACAAAAAGTTAAAACTTTAGCTTTCCGGAAATGGTCTGTTCAAAGACAAAGCAATAAAAAAACCCCCCTTTCCCATAGTGAGAAGCTGATTCCGGAAATCCTCTCCACCCTCCAGGAAGCGAAAAAAGACCTGTCTCATTTAAAATTTTTAGCTGTTAATGCGGGCCCCGGTCGTTTTACAGGGGTAAGAACCGCAGTGAATGCGGCCCGCACCCTTTCCTTCTCTCTAAAAATTCCCTGTTACCCCCTCAATTCACTTCGCATAGCGGCAGAAGGTTTCCTGAAAAGCTCTCCCGTTATAACAGTGGCTTTTAACGGTTTTAAAAACTCGGTTTATTTTGCAGAGTTTTCCGCTTCAGGGAAAGAACTAACAGCGCCCTGTGTGCTGTCTTTCCCAAAATTTCTGGAACAGACAAAAAATAAATCCCTTTGTGTGGGGGATGTTCCCCGGTTTTATGATATTCCTTCTTCCCTCAAAAAGTCCTGTAAATTCAAAGAAACAGAGCTTTCGGTAAAAAATTTGGCTCAAATCGTTATAAAGGAATTTCATTCCCAAAGTCTCATTCCTTGGTTCCAACTCCAACCTCTTTATTTACGAGAAGACATTGCCAAGGGAAAAAATAGACCTCCCCCCATTTGAAATCTCAGATTTCATTGGACAACAAAAACTCTATTTCCTTAGAATAAGAAAAAAGAGGAGGAACGGTTATGACAAAAATCATAGGATTGACCTTCGGAAGTAAAACAGACAATCAGCTCATAGAATGGGGTTGGTTTTTACTCAGGGTGGGCTTGGCTCTCCTTATGTTAAGACATGGGTTTGGAAAGTTAATGGGGTTTTCTGATATGGCTCCTAATTTCTTTGATCCGTTTGGATTAGGTGGTCCTGTAAGCCTGGCTCTGGTTGTAGGATCTGAGTTTTTTGGTTCTCTATTCATATTATTTGGCTTCTTAACTCGCTGGTCTTCCTTTACCATTATTTTCACCATGTTTGTGGCGGCCTTTTTAGCTCATGGCCCTGACCCCTTTCATAAAAAAGAGTTAGCCTTGGTTTACGCTTTAGGATTTTTTTACTTCATGCTGGCTGGAAGTGGTAAATATAGCGTGGATCATTACCTGAAAAAAATTATTTCATAAGATTTCTTTATTCTGAATTTTGAAATTTTTCGGCGAAGGAAGAAGGCCCGCTGTTGTATTAACTTCAAAACAACTGCTGAATCCTTACGCTTTTTTATGAAGGAACTCCTCTATTTTTGTCAGAAAATCTTTCTGACTTGAAAAAACTTTCCCCAGTTTTGTTATACCAATCTGGTTTGAGTTTTGCAGTCTTTCATTTACATAAAGTTAGCCCTCCATTAAGCGAAGAAAGGGGGCAAAAGTGAGTTCGGCTTTGACACAAGAGCGGCTATCAGCCGCTTTGTGGCAAAACGCATGTTTGAACTTTTGCCCCCTTTCTTCGCTTAATGGAGGGT
>JAPOOY010000020.1 GCA_026713205.1 Bdellovibrionales bacterium | reverse complement strand
CGGAATTTTCTACAAAATCTCTCCCTTTGGTTTTAGGGCGTCGGGCGGATAATGAAGGGGTTATAGAGGATTTAGCCCGTATTCCCCATTTACTTATTGCGGGAACAACGGGATCAGGTAAGTCCCAGTTTGTTATTAGCTTTATTACCAGTCTTCTTTTTCGTCATACGCCGGAGACTTTAAGGATGATCCTCATTGATCCCAAGCAGGTGGATCTTTCCTCTTTTAAGGATGTGCCTCATTTACTCTCTCCTCCTATTGTCTCTGTGGGTGAAACAATTTCCGCTCTTCGCTGGGCTATTGCTGAAATGGAAAAACGATACCGTTCCCTGGCTCAGTTCGGAGTGAGAGATTTAAATTCCTTTAATAAGATTGCTGGAAAATTGAGCATCAGGGAGCAAAAAGAACATGAGGAATGGAATAGAAAAAGCACCGGTTCGGATGATTATTATTATCAAAACCTTCCGCAGATATGTTTAATTATTGAGGAGTTCGGGGATCTAATGACCGATCCCCAATTTAAAAGATCCATTGAAATGTGTGTGGTGCGACTCGCTCAAAAAGCGCGGGCCAGTGGTATTCATTTGGTTTTAGCCATGCAAAGCCCGAGAAAGGATGTGATCACCGGTTTAATAAAAACCAATATACCCGGGCGTATCAGTTTTAAAGTGGCCAGTGGAACGGATTCCCGCGTTATCCTTGATGAAGTGGGAGCTGAGCGACTCCTTTCCCACGGAGATATGCTATTTTTGCAGCCGGGAGCTTCCAAGCCTCTTCGTTTTCATGGTCCTTTTATCAGTGAGGAGGATGTGTCTCGGGTTGTAAATTATTGGAAAGAGCTTGGAGAGCCGGAATACATTTCTGATTTACGGGAAAACAAAGCAAAGTCTCAAAATTTCTCAGGTGATTTTTCTGATTCGGAGGAATCCGATCCCATGTATGAAGAAATTTTAAATTATGTACAAACCTGTTCTTCCATCAGCGCTTCATTTTTACAGAGAAAATTTCGTATTGGTTATCCTCGCGCCGCCCGACTTATTGAAATTCTTTATGAGGAGGGTGTGATTGGTCCCCCCCAAGGCAGTAAACCCCGAGAGGTTTTAACTGCGGCGGATAAGTAAGCATTTCTTCGGTTGTAAGTTTAAGATTTTTTTAAATAAGAATTAGCCCTTCCTCTGTTAAAAAAATCTTAAACTTAAAACCGGATCAATATATAAAAATAACTCTTCATGAAAGATTCAAAGGTTCGGACATGCGTTTGCTTTAGTGCGACTTACAGCCGCCTCTGTGTCAAAGCCAAACTCATTTTTTGAATCCTATCCCCCTCATAAAGGGAAGCTCATATTTTTTCCATTTAAAAATCTAAAAATTCGGGGATTATATACCTGATGCCGCAAATAAAAGAAACACAAAGCTTTGAATGGCAAAAGGAAGTGATCCCCATTGAATTTGCTTTTAAGAAACTATAATTTGATTTAAATCCCCCATTTTCTTAAATGCGGCTTTAAGTATATAATTCCTAAAAATTCAAACACGGTTGGTATATTTTCATTCCAGTAGAAGCACTTAAAATTTAATTTCAATTAAATAACCAGACCTTTGGTGTGTTCAAAAAAATACAAAAACTTCTTTATGTTTAGAGTGGTGTTTCATTTTACCGATAAGATTTTTACTCTGTTATGGAATCGCGACATCCATTTATTCTTGCCATACCAAACACTCAAGACAAAAGTCTTGGATTCCGTATTGGTTTATATGTTTTGTGGGTGATGTCCGTTTTGATGTTGTCCGCTTGTATTTATCCTACCTCTTATCCTCCTCCGTATGTTTTAAACTCCAAACAGGATTCAGAAGAGAATGTGCAAACAGAAAGAACTTATAGAAGGTCTTTCAGACGATCCGGAGGTTCCGGTGGATCTTCCAGGAATTTCAGCAGTTCATTAATTGATCAAACTGTTAATGAAGTTAACAGACTGGAAGATCTGGAAGCGGAAGATTATCTGGATACTGTGGCTTATATTTACTCTTTAATTGGAATATGCAATTCACCAGGAAGCATCACAGCGCATAAGACTTGTGTGGAAAACTGTGTTAGTAGCAGTAACCTTCAAAATTGCTTTTCCACATGTAATGCGACTCACTCCTGTGCAATAGAGTCAGCTTTTGGCAGTGGCACTTTTATGTCTGAAACCACAGTTTTAACAAACCATCATGTGGTGGAGGAGGCCATTGCATCTTATACTTCCGGGGGTAAGCATTATTATAATATTTTCACATCAGTGGAAAATCATTCCGGAGACGATGCTTTATTAACCTCAGTCAAATGGTATGATGAAAATGATGATGTGGCTTTAATAGAGATCAGTCCATCTCTTGATGTGGATGTTCCAAGTTTTGGAAGTCTCAGTTCTTTGAGGTTATTGGATGAGCTTTTTACAATTGGAAGCCCTATCGGCATGAAGTGGACCGCTTCATTGGGTCATCTGACAAATAAGAATCCGGAAAAAGTTAATGACTGCGAGAACTGCATTATTTATTCTATCCCCACTTTTTCCGGAAGTAGTGGAGGTCCGGTGTTTGATTCGGATGGTGATCTTGTTGCGATACATGCTTTTGTTTTGACATCTGATCCTGATGAAGATGCTTCGGTTCGGACTCAATTTAGAGGCGGGCCTCATATTGACAGGATTAAAGAGCTGTTTGATGAAAACAAAGTCACAGAGAGCCACAGATCAGACATGAGCGAAGCATTGGAAAAATATTCTGTCAGAGAACAAAGGAATATTGCTGACTCCATCAAGGATATAGTCATTCAATTAAATCGGAATTAAGTGATGTGAAAATATTTATTGTAAGTATCTTTCTTTTTTTCCCCTGGTATGTTTCCAGTCAGGAGGCTTCTGATTGTTCACAATTTGAAATAGCCTTAAAGAGTCCTGTTGTTGTTTTTTGGGGGATGCAGAGGGTATTTGATCAGGCCCTGGAGGATTATGAAAGAGTTTTTGAAGAATCCCAGCAGTGCCAGTCGGATTGTATTGAGATCAATGAAGATTTGGAAGAAAAAGCAGCGATATTGTCAGATGCAGAGGAAAATCTTGAACTGGCAGAGGAAGAGCGTCAAAGAACTCTTGAGGAATATCATGAATGTAAAGGAACCCTTCCTGCTTCAGACAGCGCTGAATCCTCTTAAATATCCCTCCAGTTTGAAATTTTCCATTTACATAAAATTAGCCCTTCCTGAGGGAATAGGGGGTTCAAAAATGAGTTCGGCTTTGACACAGATGCGGCTGTAAGCCGCCCTGTGGCAAAACGCATGTCTGAATTTTTGAACCCCCTATTCCCTCAGGAAGGGTGTAACATTATCCTTTGTTAAAAAAATCTCAAAATTAAAACCAGAGGAATATATATCGGAAGGCGTTAAAAAGACGCCAGGAAGGTTTTTAGGCATAAAAACAGTTGACTTTCCAAAGTAAGAGGTTATAAATTTGCTCCCAGTTCTTTGAAAACTGAATAGCCAGTATCGTTTTTAGGACTCTTGAAAATTTTTCAGGAGGTTTTAATAAGAAGCACCTTTTAGGTGTTTTTATAGATTGAGTCAAAGATGACTCTTCCAAATAAAGTGGAGAGTTTGATTCTGGCTCAGGACAAACGCTGGTGGCGCGCCTAATACATGCAAGTCGAACGAGAAAGTTCCTTCGGGGGCGAGTAAAGTGGCGAACGGGTGAGTAACGCGTGGATAACGTGCCCTCAGATGGGGGATAACCAACCGAAAGGTTGGCTAATACCGCATAAGACCACAATATCATAAGATATAGGGGTCAAAGATTTATCGTCTGAGGATCGGTCCGCGTCCGATTAGCTTGTTGGTGGGGTAAAAGCCTACCAAGGCTCTGATCGGTAGCTGGTCTGAGAGGATGATCAGCCACATTGGGACTGAGACACGGCCCAAACTCCTACGGGAGGCAGCAGTAGGGAATCTTGCGCAATGGGGGAAACCCTGACGCAGCGACGCCACGTGAGTGATGAAGGCCTTAGGGTTGTAAAGCTCTGT
>JAPOOY010000058.1 GCA_026713205.1 Bdellovibrionales bacterium | reverse complement strand
ATTATATTTCTTAATCAACTTCTGATCAGGAGAAGATAAGAAGTTATTACAACCGATCAGCAAAAAGGATACTGTCATTAAAAACAGAACGGAAGCCAAATTCAAGGACAAATCTTTCAACTTCATCTTTTCTCCTCATTCATCAAAACACATCAAGTTTAACCTATACTGAAATATTTTTCCAAAATTATCAATAAGAATCTAAAAACCAACTGAATCACAAAATAAAAAGTGACAGTGTTAAATAACTGAACACTCTATGAAAATCAAAACATAACTCAGAGAGTTCACAGTGTTAAATAATTGAACACTTCGTTAAAAATAAACTACACTTCCGGATTTAAATTCTCAGATTTTTAAACGGAAAAAATACATAGTGTATCAGTTATACTCTTCCGGTTTGAAATTTTCCGGTTCTTCATAAGAAAAGATACTTACTTCTCTGAATAAAAAAATACTCTTTATAAGAAATACTTATGAGTTATTTCCTCTGACCACTAAAGAAGAAACAGGCTTTTGCAAGGCTTATATAAAAAAATCATCTGAAAAAACCTAAAACCTCAAACCGGATCGGTATAAATTTTTGTGGTTTTTCCAAAAGCCGACAAGCCACCTTCCACATAATAGGCGTTTTTCCAACCCTCGTCCCGCACTTCTTTTGAAAAAGTTTTGGAAAGCTCCCCGGTCTCACACACAAAAACCAAAGGCTCCTCCCTGGAAAACTTTTTTAACAGGGAGAGAACTTCCTTAGGAGATTTAACCTGCGCCTTTTTTAAATATTTCTCCCAGATTTTTTTCCCTTCTGAAGAAAGATCATCCGGGGGAGGGTTTTCCCCTTCTTTAAAAAAGAGGGCCTCATTCGGCTCTACAGGAGAGACACTTTCTCCGGTTTCGGAAAGTTCCTCACGGGAAGAGAGATAAAAAAAGCCAAACCGAATCCGTTTCTCCAGTAAATGGCTGAGTTGAATCGGATCAATGGAATAAAGCTCTAAATCCTCAACTTCTGAACCCTTTTTTTTTAAAACTGACGAATCTTTCCCCTGTTTTTCTAATACCCTTCCGATATCCGGAAGGGACTCTCTTTTGCGAAAAGCCAGATAAAAAATTCCAAAAGCCATCAAACCGGCGATAATAAAAGGACTGTCATGGGACAGATCCCTATACGCCCAGCCTCCTAAAACCGGTCCGGCAATACGGGCTAATGAAGCCAGACTTTGATTGACCCCGAAAACTCTCCCCTGCTCTCCTGAGGAACTGAGGAGACTGACCGCTCCGGATAAAGAGGTACTGGCCAAACTATAACCCAAAGAGAATAAAGTGACCCCTAAAGTTAAAAGACTTAAACCTAAAGGGACACCTTGGCCAAAAACAAACATTTTCCCTTCCACGAACCAAGAAGCTATTCCTATAAAAAACAGTCCTGATGAAACCCCCAGTAAACCCCATTGATTAACTTTCTTTTCTCCAAAACGAGGAATCCACTTTCTGACTAACACGCCCTGAGTGAAGGCCATCAACAAACCAATGTAAGCAAACCCCCAGTAAGCCGAAGTTTTTTCCCAGGAAAAATCATCCTGAACCAAAAGAATTAAAGTTGGCTCAATTTGAGCCAGAGCCAGCCATAAAATAAAAGACATGAAAAGCACCACTCCCAGGCGGGGAGTGAGTAAACTCTTCCAGACAGTGAGAGGAGACGATCGGGAAAAGGTGGAGGATTTTTTAAAGGGGGACAGGTAGGATCGTGTCCCCTTTTCTTTTTTAACAGAACGACTTTCCTTTAGGAAGAGTCCGGCCATAAAACAATTCACAAAGGATATAAACCCCGCCCCCAATGCGGCAAAAGAAGCTCCAAAAGGAGGCGCTCCCCCCAGTTGGTGGCCCCACAGAACAAAAAGGCCCCCAAGGGCTGGACCAATAGTAAAACCCAGACCAAAAGCCATGCCTATCAGGCCCATGTTTTTTGATCGCTCCTTTTTTTCGGTCACATCCGCAATATAGGCCATAGCCGTGGAAATATTCCCTCCAAAAAACCCGGCCAAAAATCGGGACAGGAAAAGAGATGTGAGTGTTGTGGAAAAGCCAAACCAGATATGAGAAAACCCCACACCCAGCAAACCACAAAGAATAATAGGTTTTCGCCCAAAAACATCACTTAAACGGCCCCAAAGCGGGGCAAATAAAAACTGAGCAAAGGAGTAAAGACTTATCAACAAACCCACCTGCAATCCATCAGCCCCAAACTCCCTGGCTAAAATAGGACTGAGTGGAATGATCATTCCAAACCCCAGCAAATCCGTGAAAATAGTGAAAAAAATCGTAATCAACGCCCGTTTCTTGAATGTTTGACTCAAATCCCCTCCTCAAATAAGCTGAAAATAAAACTAAGACAGAAAGGCGACTCAGGCAACTGAGTACCGAAAAAAAAATGAAACTTCTTACACACACAGCTATTTCTTTTGCTTTACTCACAGTTGGTTTTACAACAAGCGGAAAAGAGATTTTTCCGGAAATACCCGAAACAAAAGAAACTGTAACCATTCAACTCCAAAGTGAATGGTATGATTCCATTGCGAATTATAAAGAGTTAGGAAAATATGTCCGACTTCCCCATGAAAACTCTTTTCAATATCTGGCAATAGACCCTCGAATCAAATACACCCCCCGGGAATGGTTTTCCATTGAGCTGTTTGGCGGGCTGATGTATAGCAAAAGCAATACATACAACTCAATCAGTAATAAAAACTCCTTTCGGGACAGATTTTGGTTTACCTCCCTGGGATTGGGCCTCTCTTTTCACAAAAAATTTCAAGACTTTTATCTTACAGTTGATCTGAAAGGAAGAGCGCCCCTTAATCGTTTTGAGAACCTAACAGAACTAAATGTCACAGGAGATGGAGCTTATCACATAGAACCGGGACTATGGGTTATCTATGCCCTCTCCCCCCATTTTGCTTATCTGTTTTACAACACCAGTTTTAGATATAGGACAAATAAACTCTCCTCCCTCTCCTATCACAGAGCCGGGGGACTGATACAGTCACGGTATATAGAAACCGGCTTTTCCGCCAACTTATTTTTCCCTGTTATTCCTGACACTTACATACAAAGACCGGAAACCCGATGGAATGTTCTGGACAAGGTAAACGGAGGCAGTTACAAATTTTACTCTGTGAACCCCTCAGCCCTCTCTTTCACTTTGTGGATGAATTTTAAACCAACAAAAAATATCAATCTGCAACTTTATGGAAGCCTGGACACCTATGGAGAAAACTACGGAAAAGGCCATACCATCGGACTTCTGGCCTCCGGAAAATGGTCTCTTAAATCCACAAGATCCCTCTTTAAAAAAGAACTAAAACGGTTCAAAAAAACAGAAGAGGAAGATTCTTATGATGAGGCTGATCCGGATGAGGAAGACGCTGACGACAGAGATTATGAGGATGAAGATTCAGAAGAAGAACCGGATGAAGAAGAAGCAGAAAATAAAAAACCGGCTATAAATATTGAAATCTCAGATGAAATCAACAAACTTTAATAAGAATTTTATTAGCTTTCTTCTCTGATATAGACTTGCTCCCAGAAAAGTTCTTTTTTACTTTTTTACTTTTGTATTAGAGATATTTTTTACCTGGAAACAGAAGTAATCTCACAATATACCAATCGTGTTTGAAATTTTCGGTTTTGTTCATGCCTTTCAAGGCCAAAGGGAGATCAAAAGTGAGTTCGGCTTT
>JAPOOY010000021.1 GCA_026713205.1 Bdellovibrionales bacterium | reverse complement strand
GTCAAAAATGAGTTCGGCTTTGACACAGATGCGGCTAAAAGTCGCTCTGTGGCAAAACGCATGTTTGAATTTTTGACCCCTATAGGCTGTTATAAATGGTGTAAGTATTTTTTCTTATGAAGAACCGGAAAATTTCAAACTGGAGGAGTATAACCCCACAAAATTCAAACCGAATCGGCATATTCATTTTTTCTGAAAAATCTTTTTATAAACTGTTAATGGATCTGCTTTAAAATCATACCAAATAATATCTTTATCCTTCTGAAACCATGTTTTTTGTTTCTTAGCTAAAGACAAAGTATTTTGAACAATTTGACTGTAAAGTGCATCCTTACTTAACTTCCCTTTTAGAAACAAGACGCTCTCTCTATATCCCACGCTTTGAAGAGGTTTCCAGCTTTCAAATCCTCTATGCAATAAATCCTCCGTTTCTTCTATTAAACCTTTCTTTAACATAATGCGTGTCCGATTCTCCACCCGTTTTACTAACTCTTCTCTGGAAATATCCAAACCAATTTTTAAATAAGGCCAAGGCAATTTCTCCGGAGAAAATCGTCTTTTTATTTCCGAAACAGAACACCCCTCACTTTTTATAATAGCCAAGGATCTTAAAACCCGATACCGATCTTCCAAACCAATTTTACGGGCGTGTTCCGGATCTTTTTTCTGTAATTCTTTATATAAAAATTCTAACCCTTTGCTTTTGTAGAGTGTGTTTAACTCCTCCATAATGTCTTCAGAGGCTTTACGAATGGGATACATTCCCTTTTCCAAAGCCCTTATATAAAATCCACTCCCTCCCACAACAAAAGCTTTATTCCCCGGAAGCTCTTTGTGTAAAATTTTAAGAGCGTTTTTTCGGTAATCCCCCGCTGTCCATACTTGAGGCGCCTTAACCAAACCAAATAAATAATGGGAAATAGAAGGATACTGTGTAAAATCCGGTTTCGCCGATCCAATGTTTAATTCCCGATAAATCTGAACGCTATCCCCGTTTACAATCACACCCCCGTTTTTATCCGCCCATTTTACAGCCCAATCCGTTTTACCGGAAGCTGTAGGGCCTACAAGAAATACCAGGGGAATCATACCTGTCGGCAAAAATCCCTTTCCAGGCGGGAGATGGGATATTCCACAAATACCGGTCGGCCATGAGGACAAAAACTGGATAAGGGAAATTGATCCATTTGTTTGAGAAGCTCCGTCATTTGCCTTTCAGTTAAAGATTGACCGGCCCGAATAGCGGAATGACAGGACATAGTGGCAAATAAATCAGAGACCACCTTTTCAAAAGCAAAGTGATCCCGTGTTTCAGTGAATTTTCGCGTCAGGAATAATATCCCCTCTTTTAAAGCTTGATCTTTAAGTAAGGCGGGAGAGGCGGTCACTCCGGCGGTTACAGGACCTAACTGTTCCACTTTCACTCCTATTCTCTCTAAATTTTCCTGCAAAGACTTTAAAGCCTCCATTTCATCCTCTTCCAAATTAAGAGACACAGGCACTAAGTGATTTTGAATTTCCGCTTCACCTTTCTTAAAAGAATGAAAAAGCATTTCATATAAAAATCGTTCATGGGCGGCATGCTGATCAATAAAAATCACCGCTTTGTCCGACTGACAGACAATATAAGTTAAATGAGCCTGAGCCAAAACCTGTAAAGACGACCAAGGTCTTTCCTCCTTAAATTCTTTTTCAGAAAAATGTGTGGATATCTCCATAGATTCTGAATCATCCGGTTTTTGCGAAACAGCTTTTCCACCAAGATGTTCTGTGCTTTTTTCTTCCGGGAGAGACCTTTCAGAAATATCCGGAGATTCCTCCCAAGCTAAAGAGGATAAAGTTTTTGAAGATATTCCCTCCCTGGCTTTACGAAAATGGGTTTTTTCAAAACCGGAATCCCTGAACTGTAGATTCTGTTCTTTAGAAGAAGAATGGGAACTGATCTTTCTCGTCCAGGGGGCCTTTTCCAAAACAGATCTTACAGAAGATTCCACCAATTTAAAAATGAGAGAGGAATCCTTAAAACGAACCTGCGATTTTGCGGGATGAACATTTACATCAATTTCATCTCCCGGGCCATTAATATGCACCACAGCAATAGGATACTCCCCATGCATTAAAAGTCCACGATAAGCAGCCATTAAAGCGGATTGCATCACACGACACTCCACCCAACGATGGGATACAAAAAGCCAGGAAGAACGACGAATTTTTAAAGTATTATGAGGAGCCGCCAGTGCCGCTTTAAGAGAATAAGCCCCTTGCCGCCCTTCCGCAAAATAAAGATCCTCCAGACCTAAAACCTGCTGAGAACGAGCTACAATATCTTTTTGTGCCGGCCAGTAAAAAATCAATCGGCCACGACTTAACACCCGAAAGGATAAATGAAAGTGGGATAATGCCAGAGCCTTTAAAGTCTGCTTTATAGCTGTATTCTCTGCGGCGGGGGGTTTTAAAAATTTAAACCGAGCCGGTGTATTTTCAAAAAGGGATTGAACAATAACCAAGGTGCCCCGCGCTCCACCGGTGGGTTGAATATCCTGTAAAGCGCCAAAACAGGAACGCAGTTTAAAAGCCGGAGAATCTTTTGTTTGTGAGATAAGAGTGAGGTCACTGACAGCGGCAATACTTGCTAAAGCCTCTCCACGAAAACCATGTGTGTTTAAACTCCATAAATCATCAAAGTTTTTGATCTTGCTGGTAGCATGACGAGCCAAGGCCAAGGCCATTTGTTCCCGTGAAATACCGTAACCGTCATCTCTGACTTTTAAAAATCGCCCGCCTTCATCAAATTCCACTTCAATATGAGCGGCCTCCGCATCAATGGCATTTTCCACCAATTCCTTAACAATCTGGGAAGGCCTTTCCACTACCTCCCCTGCGGCAATTTGATTGATGGTATCCTGAGGCAGGGAATAAATTTGTCTCATAACGCAACACCCGTCTAAAACCGAAACTGAAGAGAGGTTAAAAATCCATAACTATAATCAGTGGCCTGCTTAGAAATATCAAACTCATAAGAAAAACGCAATTCATTTTGCCAGTATATTCCTGAAGGAAGAATTGTTCTCAAACCCAAGGCTCCCACCAATTCCGGGGTGATTTTCTCAGAGATGCGTTCTATATTTAATCCCAATCCCCCCCCCAGATACAAAGAAGCATCCTGTCCCCGAAGCAGTTCATAAATCCCTAAAAGATCAAAATAAAATTGTTTTAATTTCACATCCGACATAATACCTAAACCCATATTTAAAGAGCTTAAAAAACCCT
>JAPOOY010000065.1 GCA_026713205.1 Bdellovibrionales bacterium | reverse complement strand
TAACAGACTATAGGGGTCAAAAATGAGTTCGGCTTTGACACAGATGCGACTGAAAGTCGCTCTGTGGCAAAACGCATGTTTGAATTTTTGACCCCTATAGTCTGTTAGAAAGGGTGTAAGTATTTTTTCTTATAAAGAGCCGGAAAATTTCAAACACGATCAATGAGCTTTGAAAACAGGTTGTGTTGCTATACAAAATATTTTCACTACATTATTGTCTAATTTTGTTATAGGATTGACGAATTAAGGTTGAATTATATGGTTTTATAGATGAAAAGAAATCATACATCCTTCAGAGGAGAGCAGGGGGTAAAAGTGAGTTTGGATTTGACACAGGATCGGCTGAAAGTCGCTCTGTGGCAAAATGTCTGTCTGTACTTTTAACCTGTGAGAAAGTCTCCCGGATTTTCCTGTTCTCCTCTGAGGGCTTCATCTTGAATCAGTAGAAAATTTAAAAATTCAAACTGAGGCAGTATAAATGCAAAAGGAACAGAATAAAGCTCAGACATTCACTCTTTCAGAAGAGGGAATAGCTCTCATTAAAAAGGAAATGGCCCGTTATGAAACCAAACTCTCTTGTTTAATACCCGGTCTTTATCAAATTCAAAAGGAAAAGGGTTGGATTTCACCGGAAGCGGTTCAGTGGCTTAGTCAGCAAACAGGTATTCCTGAATCTCATATTCAAGAGGTTTTAATGTTTTACACCCTGTTCAACAGGAAGCCTGTGGGAAAACTCCATGTTCAGGTTTGCTGTAATGTCTCCTGCTTTATGCAGGGGGGGGCGGAATTAGTGAAGAGAATTTGCGAAGCTTTCCAGGTTAAGGAGGGAGAGGTCAGTACAGATGGGAATTGGACTGTATCCCGGGTGGAATGTTTGGGAGCTTGTGATTTAGCCCCTGCGATGCAAGTGAATGATCAGTATTTGGGAAAACTCAAAGGAGAGCGAGCCATTCATGTATTGCGAGGGCTTAAATAAGAAATCCATTAATAGGCTTTTTTGGATTGAGTTTCAGGATTTATGTGGTTTGTACTTTTCCTTGGAATTTTGGCATATCTCCTAAAATTTGTTATAAAGAAAACTCTCTTTTGGAGAGGGAGGTGGTGGTGGAACATAAACTTTTAACAGAACATTATCACCGTGAGGATTATAAAAACCTTTCCGGTTACCAAAAACGGGGAGGGTATCAAACTCTGAAAAAAGCTTTATCCTTAAAACCTGAAGCTGTTGTTAATGAAGTTAAGGAGTCAGGACTTCGGGGCCGTGGGGGAGCGGGCTTTCCCACAGGAGTGAAATGGAGTTTTCTTCCTGATAATAAGGAACCACGCTATCTCCTCTGTAATGCGGATGAAGGGGAACCGGGGACTTTTAAAGATCGGATGATGATGGAGCGGGCGCCCCATCAGCTTATTGAGGGAATGCTCATTTCCGCTTGGGCTATTCAGTCTCATAAATCCTATATTTACATTCGTGGAGAGTATCAAAAAAGCTACCGGATTATACAAAAAGCATTGGATGAGGCCCGACAGGATGGTTTTATCGGAAAAAATATTATGGGTACGGGATTTCATCATGAAATAGATACTTATTTAGGGGCTGGAGCCTATATTTGTGGAGAGGAAACAGGTCTCATATCTTCTCTGGAGGGTAAGAAAGGCCAGCCTAAGTTAAAACCTCCCTTTCCCGCTGTAAAAGGATATTTGGGAAAACCCACAATTGTTAATAATGTGGAAACTTTGGCGGCGGTAGTGCCCATTATCCAGGATGGAGCTAAAGCTTATCGTTCCCTGGGAACAGATCGCTCCCCCGGAACAAAGATTTTTTCCCTCAGTGGAGATGTCCTCATCCCGGGAAATTATGAAGTGCCTTTAGGGTATCCTCTAAAGGATTTAATTTATCAGTTGGGAGGGGGGTTAAAGCCAGGACATCGTCTTAAAGCTGTTATCCCTGGAGGTTCCTCCGTTCCTGTCTTAACAGCGGAAGAGTGTGAAATGGCTCGCATGGATTATTAGTCCCTTAACCGGTTAGGGACTTTTTTAGGCTCGGGAGGAGTGATCGTCATGGATGATTCCCGTTCCATGGTGGATATTTTGTCTGTTATTTTGGATTTTTATCATCACGAATCCTGTGGACAGTGCACTCCCTGTCGGGAGGGGACAGGATGGCTCAGCAAAATTGTCCGAAGAGCGCGTCAGGGAGAAGGATTTATAAGCGACTGGGATCTCATTCAGAGTGTGGCGCAAAATATGATGGGCCGGACTATCTGTGCTTTATCTGATGCCGCGGCCATGCCGGCTATCAGCTTTGTAAGAAAGTTTCGTGATGAATTTGAAAAGTGTTTTTATGAGGGAGTTTTAAAATCACCCGCCACAAGTACAGGGAGCTAAAAAGGGTTATAATTGTTCAGGGTAATGATTGAAGGTCTTACCGATCCTGTTTGAAGATAGGTTATTTATACCGCGTGTTTGAGATTTCCGGTTTTGTTCATGACATCTCTAAAGCTGGGATAAGAAAACGGAAAACTAAAACACGATTGGTATAAAAATGACATTTGTCATTTTTAGAAAGACTTTCTATTTTTAAATGGTCGGGAAGTCTGGGGAACTTACCGACAGCCAGGATGGTCTGCCTGAAAAAATAGAGATTTTTTCTAAAAATGGCAAGCAGCCTCATTTTAAATTTTAATGTGTGAAT
Organism: Bdellovibrionales bacterium; assembly: GCA_026713205.1. Taxonomy (GTDB): domain Bacteria; phylum Bdellovibrionota; class Bdellovibrionia; order Bdellovibrionales; family UBA1609; genus JACOND01. Next base: position 4,368 of record JAPOOY010000065.1, on the reverse strand, counting down.
TTTCAAACACGGTTGGTATATTTAAATTTTAAGGAAGAATCTTATGAGGAAAAATCATGTCTGAGAAAACTGTAAAATGCAAAATCAATGGAATGGAAGTTGAGGTTTCCAAAGGAACCACAGTCATTCAGGCCTTTCAAAAACTCAAAAAAGATATTGCTCATTATTGCTGGCATCCGGGACTGAGTGTGGCCGGAGTTTGTCGTCTTTGTATGGTGGAGATTGAAGGGATGAATAAACTTCAAATTGCCTGTAACACGGAAGTTCAGGAGGGTATGGTAATTACCAATCAATCGGATCAGGTGAAAGAGGCCGTGCGGTGGGGTTTGGAGTTCCATTTAATCAATCACCCTCTGGATTGTCCTATTTGTGATCAGGCGGGAGAGTGTTCCCTTCAGGATCAGTATATGAAATTTGGAACCTATCGTCCGGCCATGGCGGAACCTAAAGTCAAAAAGAGAAAAGTGGTGGATTTAGGATCCAAAATTGTTTTGGATACGGAGCGCTGTATTTTATGTTCCCGTTGTGTTCGTTTTACGGAAGAAGTGACAAAGACTCATGAACTGGGCATTTTTAATCGGGGGGATCGGAGTGAAATTGGTATTTTTAAGGATAAACCGCTGGAAAATGACTACGCCTTAAACACAGTGGATATTTGTCCCGTGGGAGCTTTAACTTCAAAAGAATTTCGCTTTCAACAACGAGTTTGGTATTTGAAAACAGCGGAAAGCGTATGTACGGGGTGTTCCACCGGCTGCAATATCTATGTGGACTATAATGAGGAAGGTCCCTGGAGAGTTCGTCCCCGGTACAATTCGGAAGTGAATGGTCACTGGATGTGTGATACGGGAAGAGGACTTTATAGAAATGTCCGTCGCGAAAAACGCTTAAGCAAGGCGCAAAAAGGCCAGGGGGAAAGTTGGACATTTTTTACATCATTGGAAGCTCTAAAGAGTATTGCAAAGGAATTGGAATCTTTATCCTCTCAGGCGGTGGTGTTAACAGGTCAATACACTATTGAAGAATATCAAGCCTTAAAAGATTTTTTTAAAACGGCGATTTTTTATCATTGGGAATCCTCTAAAAAGAAAGGAGAGGATTTTGATGGTTTACTTCTTAGGGGGGATCGAAATCCTAATACAGCTGGATTAAAAGAGATTTTCTCTGATATAAAATCTCTTGAAGAGCTGGAAAAATCCGCTCAAGCCCCTGAGATCCTATTTATTGTCGGACCGGAAAATCCGGAATTCTTTTCTGATTTAGAAGAAAAAACAGTCTTTTTCGCCCGTTCCAAAAAAGTGGTATGGATGGCTCCCGGGCCCAATAAATTCTTGTCTCCCAATGTTGGATTTTGGCAAATTCCCGTGAAGTCATTTTTTGAAAAAAGCGGGACCTTTCAGAATGAAAAGGGTTTGAAACAAAAAATCTCTAAAGTTCAGTCTGTTATATCTGAAGCTTTATCTCTTTTGGAGGTGACAGAGGTTTTAAAAGGAGAGGAAGTGAAAAAGCCACTTTATGAACCTTATTTTAAACACAATCAATTTTTATCCCGAAAGGAAAAACTGTGGTAAAGTGATTAAAAGCAACATCAGGTTTTTGGAGAGAAGTGTGAGTTTTAGATTTTTCAGAGGAGAAGAAAATGTATTCACTTCATGAGAGAAACAGGTCCAAAAGTGAGTTCGGCTTTGACATGGAAGCGGCTGCAAGTCGCTCTGTGGCAAAACGCCTGTCTGAATTTTTGGGCTTGTTTCTCTGGTATTATGCTTAATAGAAAGTCTCAAAATTTAAATGAGAGAAGTATGTTAAGATAAATGAGACATTTAAATAAAATAGTCTCTTTAAGGGAAAAAATATTATGGTTGTTAAGCGTTTAAATCCGGACAAAATATGGTATTTACCGGCTATTCTCAAGGGTATGGGATTTACTCTTAAGCGGTTTTTTATCAATTTACTGTTTAAAAAACGGAGGATCACTTTAAATTATCCGGAGGAACATTATCAGTATGGCCCCCGGTTTAAGGGGAATCATATTTTAACGGTTAAAAAAGATGGCAATCTTCGTTGTACAGCCTGTATTTTTTGCGCCACCAATTGCCCCGCGCATTGTATTAAAATTACCGCCGGGGAAAGCGAAGATCCGGAAGTGGAAAAATATCCTATCTCCTATGAAATTGATATGCTTCGGTGTGTTTTTTGTGGCTTTTGCGAGGAGGCCTGTCCGGTGGACGCCATTCGTATGGGCCCGGAATGGCAAACCCCGGGATTGAGTGGTTCCAGCTTTGTGTATGACATTAAACATCTGGCTTACCGAAAAGGGCTTGGGAAGGGCGTGCTTAGTCGTGTAGATGATAAAGAACGCATCAAAGCGGGTTTATGATCTTTCCCTCCTGCATTTTTAGAGAAACCCTCTATTTTCCAGCTCTGAAGTTTTTATTTGACTAAATGGTCATCCATAGGGGGCTTTTGGGATTCCCTGTCATTCAAAAATAGAGGGTGTCATCTTTCTTTCATCTGAAGAATCGAAAATTTTCAAACCGGAGGAGTATATGTACTTCTTATAAAGGGAAACTTATCTCTTGTCTGAGAATTTAAATCTGATCGGCATAAAAGAATAACGCGTTGCAAAATTCTATCTTTTTTTTGATAATTCCTGTAGTGTTTACTTTAAAGAGGGGGAGTATTGGCGCTTTCCAAAGATAATATTATTTCAAAGCATTTTTCCAAAAAAATATTTGGTGGATTGAATGAGTTTGAAGTGAGGGATTTTCTCCATGTTCTGGCCGAGGATATCCGTCATTTGAATGTGCTTGTGGAAAAGCAAAATCAGCGTATTAAGGAACTGGAGGAAAGGATTCAGGATTATAGGGATCGGGAGCAGCTCTTAAAACGATCTATTGTCTCCGCCCAGGAGATTGCTGATAAGATTCAAAAAGATACGGAGCAAAAAAGCCAGCTTATCATTGCCAGGGCTAATGATAAATCGGAAGCTCTCATTCGGCAGGCCCGTAGTTCTCTTCAAAGTGTTTACAATGATATCGCCAGTTTAAAACGGCTTCACCTTCAGTTTAAAAGCAGTTTAAAAGCTTCTCTTCAAAGTCAAATGGATCTGTTAGAGCAGACTCCTTTATTTTCTCTTTCTTTGCCGGAAGGGGGTGAATTTCCGGAAGAGAAATCATCTGTGGATACCTCTGTTGAAGACGAGAAACTTTCCTCTCCGGAAGAGGCGGAAGAGATGACCAAGGAAAAAACAAAAGAAAAAGAATATAAAAAATTATAAAAAAAAGGGGAAGAAGAGGAAAAGGTGTCGGAAACAGCTCCCTTGGATTTTCCCGAAGAGGAAGCGGCTGACTCTTTAGAAACTCTTAAACAGTCCCTTCAATCTCTGGAAAAAGATCTATTTTGAATTTTTCCTAATCATCTGTTTTAAAACTCATCAAGTTTAGGTTATACTGGAAGCAGTGAAGGCTTCTCCAACACATTCTCAGGCAATCAGTTCCACTTTTTGTATTCTTCCCTGGATTCATCTTTCCACACGACCTAATGGACATATGAGGCTTTGTTGCACTTCCAATGCCTCCAGTGTGGGGGAATTTAGTGATAAAAAACATGGAGGGGAAATAGGGATATTAAAAAACGAGGATGGCCGCCCTGCAAACTTTAATCATACAGATCTCAAAACGGCCTGGAACGGCTCTTATATGCGGACCATTCGGAAACAGATGCTAAGGGGGGAGGTTCCTCCTTCCTGTAACAAGTGTTTTAAAGAGGAAAAGGCGGGTTATCAATCAAAAAGAATATGGGAGAATCGTCTGTGGATGAAGCGCCTGGATACAAAACAACTTCTTGAGGAGACCAAGGAGGATGGATCAATTCCCGAGAGAATCTATTATGTGGATTTGCGTTTGGGTTCAAAATGTAATTTAAAGTGTGTCATGTGTTCTCCCCATGATAGTTCTCTCTGGGTCCGGGATTGGAAGAATCTCTATTCACAAATAAAAAATCCGGATTTAAAGGAAAGTATGCAGTGGCCCAATCAGGGGCGAAATGATGGAGCCTCCTATAACTGGCATAAAAACAATAAGGCTTTTTGGAGTCAGCTGTTAGATCAAATTCCTCATATGAAGCAAATTTATTTTGCCGGAGGGGAAAGCACTATTATTCCCGAACATTACGAGCTTTTGGAAAAATGTATAGATATGGGATATGCGGGAAATATTGAACTTAGATACAACAGCAATGGAGTGGAAATGCCGGATCATTTATTTCATTTATGGGAAAAGTTTAAGGCTGTTATCTTTCATTTTTCTCTGGATAGTATTCGTAAAATGAATGATTACATTCGCTTTCCCAGCCGATTTGATCATATGG
>JAPOOY010000030.1 GCA_026713205.1 Bdellovibrionales bacterium | reverse complement strand
TGAGCAAATTACTGTTCAGATTGCGATTAACTTTTTGTAAATGAATAATTTTTGTATCCTTTTCCCGCTGCAAAGCTGCTCCCTCCAGCTTGATAATTTCCACCTGACCTTCCAGAGTTAATTCCCTGGCCCGGATGCTTTGCAGATCAGCAGAGAGTCGTTTTTCCAGATTTTTATTGATATCCATAAGTTTAGATTTTTCTCTCTTTACTTCTTCAAGAGTATTTATTAGAACATCTTTCTCATCTGCAAAATTTTCCTGTAGATCTTCCCGGTTCCGACGAAGCTCCTCATTTTCTGCCAGCAATTGCTCTCTATTCTCTTTTAAAACCTCTGCCGTGGAAATAAGAGATTCATTTTCTTTTCGGAGTTTTTGAAGCTCCTCCTCCAAGGTGCTTATTCTCAATTGAGCGGCTTTTAAGCTTTCCGATTGTTGAAGGGTGATTTCCAACGGAGACCCTCCTCCCTTTATAGCGGAGCGAGCCATTAATTGGGTGTTACTCGCCTGAAGGGGCTTGGAAAAACCCTTTAAAGATTTTTTGAGATTTTTAGTGGATTGCCCCGCTGTTTCGGAAAGTGATTCCTGGAGATCTTTAACCGGATCCACTGAAGATACAGCCTCTATTTCAGCGTCACTTGAAGCCCTGGTATGCTCCACAATATGTAGTTTTTCCAGCTTTTTCTCTTTTTGAAAAAGCCTTTTCTCCAGTTCCTTAAGGGGTACAAATCCTTTTTTTGCCATATTTTACCTATCCCTACCTCCCTTTTTCGGATAAAAAGGGATTTTCCTAAAACGAACCTTTTTCTATTCCCTGTTCCCTTCATAAAGACTCCCTCAACAGGCCCATTGAGCTGATTTTTCAGGAAAACCAGGGGGAGGGACGAACTTAAAGAATTGAACATTGATTCCCAGACGATTTTTCAGGAAAACCGGAGGGAGGGTAATCCGCATGAAATGAACCTTTTGTTCGCCCTGCGAATTTTTCGGATTTCCATAATCCAAAAATACCCTTTTACCCCCTTTATAAGGTGAGTTATCTATTGCATCTCTCCGGTAACCATCTAACAGTTTAAGGAGGCAGTCATGTTGACTAAAAAGATTCGTTCCCACATAAATCAACGCTCTCAGGGGTTTTTATCCTGGAAAAAACAGGGCTATACAGAACAACGGGAAATCAATGAATTCCTAAGTATTGGTCGTGCGGAGACAAATCAGTTGATTTTAGAGGATCAATTTGTTTCCCGGCATCACGCACGAATTGAATACAAGAAAGATAAAGGTTTTTTTGTCTTAAGAGACATGAACAGTAAAAACGGCCTGTTTCTCAATGGAAATCGCATCTATCAAGCGGTCTTAAGTGATAAGGATGCCATTAAGGTGGGAGAAACCGTTTTCCTTTTTTCCTTTGAGCGATACAATAACAACTGGCGATTGACCACCCAAAGCTCTAATGAAGTATGGAACGATCAACTGGCCCGTATTCCCCATCTGTCTCAAAATAATTATCCCGTCCTGCTACAGGGAGCATCCGGAACCGGCAAAGAGATTATGGCCCGGCTTATTCATAAACATTCCCCCAGAAATCAAAATGCTATGGTGACCATCAACTGCGGCGCTCTTACCGAATCCCTGGTGGAAAGTGAACTGTTTGGACACACAAAGGGCAGCTATACAGGCGCTTTCAATAACCGGCAAGGGGCTTTTCTTTCCGCCAATGGAGGAACTTTATTTCTGGATGAAGTGGGTGAACTGCCCCTGACCCTCCAGCCAAAACTTCTCAGAGCCATTGAATATCAGGAAGTCAAACCCGTAGGATCGGACAAAACCTTTAAGACAGATGTGAGGATTATTGCGGCTACTCATCAGGACTTGACGGAAAAAATCCAAAAAAAACAATTTCGGGAAGACCTGTATTATCGCCTTAATGTGATATCTATTAAAATACCCAATCTAAGGGACAGAATGGAGGATTTTGACAGTTTTCTTGAAATGTTTTCCGTAAAATATGGAGTGTCTTTTTCCAAAACAGCTATTGAATACCTTAGAAGATACCCCTGGCCCGGGAATATTCGGGAATTAAAAAATACCGTGGCAAGAGCCAAAGCCCTATTCACGGCACAGGCGATTGACAGGGAAAAAGCCAAACTTTTATTGGACTATGGAGAAGATATAGTACAAAAAATCCAAACCCCGCAGGAAAACCTCACATTAAAGGAAATAGAAAGAAATGTGATTATCAACCTGTTGAAAAAACATGATGGCCATCAAACCAGAGTGGCGGAAGAACTGAACATCCCACGAAGTTCTCTCAATGATCGGTTGGGGAAACTCCGCATCAATCCCAAAATGTTTAAACCGGTTAAATTCAATCGGTCTATTCAATAGGAAATTGCTGAGGATCAGGGGGGAATTCTTAGATTCCTTAAATTAAACTCCTCCGGTTTGAAAGTTTCCGGTTCTTCATAAGAAAAAAGGATTACACCCTTT
>JAPOOY010000022.1 GCA_026713205.1 Bdellovibrionales bacterium | reverse complement strand
CTAATATCCCCCTCGTTTATAATTTAGCTCCTCCTGAAAATTTGTTTAAGGCGGATCAAAAGAAAATTGTGGCTCTGACAATCAATCCGGAGTATTTATTTAAAATACGAAAAAACCGGTTGGAAAAATTTGGTTGTGATCCCGGAGGAAATTACGCGGATAAACGCCAGGTTTATAGAGAAGTGGATGAGACGCAAAAATTGTTTCAAAAATATCGTTGGCCCGTTCTCAATGTAACGGAAAGAGCTTTGGAGGAAACAGCCGGAGAAATTATCCGTATTATTTCCTCTCGCAAAAAACTTCCAGTAAAAATTCTATAATAAGTTAATTATTATTTTGTTATATGAGAGATGCCGGAACGATTACTCTTTTTCCGAGCTGGAAGAAGGGGGCTCTTTTAGAAAAAAACTGGAGACGACTATAAGGGGGTTTTCTTCGGTTTTGAAGGAGGTAATGTAGTGAAGCGCAGGATGTAAAGTCTCTGTGTCCGGGTGGCGTATACGACATTCATAGAAGCCGTTTCCGTTTTTACCAATGTTGACTATGTCTGTAATGATTTTTTTACCATCTTTATTTTTCCAGTCCATTCCGTTTTCACCTTCTATATGAGGGTGGTTGGCATTAAAGAGAATAGTGCCGGATAAATCTAAGATACTCAGATAAGTAAATGATGTTTTCCACATTTCATTTGTTTTGAAATCTTCTAAAGCCCTGTCATAGTCTTTTTCCAAATGTTTTTTAGCTCTTAGGACAAAGGATTGCAGACTCTTTTCATCTTTCACTTCTGAGGCTGTTATAGGCTGTGGCTGATTTGGCTGAACGGCAGGTGGTGTGGAGGGAGATGCTTGTTGATTTGTCACTTCTGCAGTTTTCAGAGGTTGAGGCGGGTTTGGTGTATTGGGAACAGGCGCTTTTACATTTTTTTTATTTGTCTTTGGAGGACTTTGTATGGTTTTAGGAGAGTTGGATTGAACGGATGCCAGCCCTCTGGATTCTATCTGATTTGAAACAAAATCATGGGTGATGCCATATAAGAGGACTCCAAAGACTCCGGCCAGACCGGAAAAACCCAAATAAAGTAAGGTCAGACTTATAAATCTGAAAATTTTTTTAACTGCTTTCATTTATGCTTAGCAATATTTTAAACAATTTATCGGAAAAAATAAAGGGTGATGTTTTTTTAGATGAGTAGAGTTCCTTTTTCCGCTTTGGAGGTTATCGTTTTTGCCTATGGAGGCAGGACCTTTGGTCTGGAAGACAGGAAAAGGAGTTTTATTTGAATTTGTTTTTACTGTTTACAGGTGCGGCGGGGCAAAAGAAACAATACTGGTGAGATAGACATTTATGGAGTATTATTTGTGGGATGAAAAACTACCTTGATCTTTTAAATCATATTATGAAAGACGGAGTGAATCGTTCCGATAGAACGGGAACAGGAACACGCAGCCTTTTTGGCTGGCAGATGCGCTTTGATTTAAGTCAGGGGTTTCCTCTGGTAACAACAAAAAAAGTTCATTTGCGATCCATTATTTTTGAACTCTTATGGTTTCTCCGTGGAGACACCAATGTGAAATATCTCCAGGATAATGGTGTTCGGATATGGAATGAATGGGCTGACGAAAAGGGAGACTTGGGGCGCGTTTACGGAGCGCAGTGGAGAAGTTGGAAAACTTCAGATGGCCGCTCCCTGGATCAAATATCTCAAGTGATAGAAAATATTAAAAAAAATCCCTCTTCCCGAAGGCTGATGGTGGTGGCTTATAATCCAGGGGAATTGAATCAAATGGCTCTTCCCCCCTGCCATGCTTTTTTTCAATTTTATGTAGCTGAAGGCAGGCTCAGTTGTCAGCTTTACCAAAGAAGCGCGGATGCTTTTCTGGGGGTGCCGTTTAATATTGCCAGCTATTCTCTTTTAACTTTGATGATGGCTCAGGTTTGTGACTTAAAGCCGGGTTTTTTTGTTCATACCTTTGGAGATGTTCATATTTATCACAATCATTTTAAACAGGTGGAGTTGCAGCTCACCCGAAAGCCTTATCCTCTCCCTCAGATGATTCTCAAAAAAGAAAAAAGTCTTTTTGATTATGGTTATGAGAATTTTAGTTTTCAGAACTACCAGCATCACCCTGCCATTAAAGGACAGGTCTCTGTATGAATAAACCAGCAATGACCTTTTCCCATATTGTGGCGGCATCGCGAAATCAGGTCATAGGTTTGAAAAACCAGCTCCCCTGGCATATCCCGGACGATTTAAAATTTTTTAATGAAACAACCAGGAGAAAGGCTTTGATCATGGGGCGCAAAACATTTGAATCCCTGGGAAAGCCTTTACCCGGGAGGCTCAATGTGGTGGTTACAAGAAACAAGGATTTTCAGTCAAAGAGCAACTTAAAAACCTATATCCCCCTTTGGACGGGAGGCATAGATCAGTTATTTAAGAGTGGAGCGTATCCTGAAAACGCAACTCTTGTTACAGAGAAATCTTTGTCTGTAGTGGTATGTCCTTCTATTAAGGACGCTATGGATTTTTGTTCTCGGAAAGAAGTATTGGAAAAATATGGCCGGGAGATTTTTATTATTGGCGGTGGCGAAATTTACAAACAAACACTTCCCTTTGTAAATCGTATTTACTTAACCCGTATTCATAAAGACTATGAAGGGGATGCCTTTTATCCTGAAATTCCTCTGAAAGAATTTCAGGAAGTGTCCCGAAAGGAGACACCCGAACCCGTACCCCATTCCTTTTTAGTTTATGAACGGCCGGGTTCGTCAAAAACCTTGGATCATACCGATTGTGTTTAAAGATTCATGAATTATACTAATCTGGTTTGAGTTTTTCGGTTTTTCAGAGGAAAGAATACTTACACCCTCCATTAAGAGAAGAGAGGGGCCAAAAGTTCAAACATGCGTTTTGCCACAGAGCAACCTTCGGTCGCATCTGTGTCAAAGCCGAACTCACTTTTGCCCCCTCTCTTCTCTTAATGGAGGGCTAATTTTATGTCAGTGGAAAACCGCAAAACTCAAACCGGATTGATTGACCGACTCATAATGGACTTATTATTCAAGCAAAATATGCGAGGGAATTTAAGGCGATGCGTTATTCAGGCATTTGTTTAAAAGAAAAACCCGTTTCAAACAGGGTAAAGGACCGGTTGTAGGTAGGTTAAGGATGATTTTAAGGGGGTTTTACAGGCTTTAAGCCAATGAAAAAAATATTACAAAATAATAAAACTATGTTATACAGGAAAGGATAAATGATGCCTAATTCCTTTCAGGAACAGCTCGGGGAAACAGATTCATCAGATGCTTCTTCTGATGACCCTCTTCCGATGGGTGTTTTAAAGTTCCTCAAAATTCTATACATTCCTTTTTCTCTTCAAATTGTGAAAGAAAAAAGTGAGTTTTTTATTTTCCAATTATTGGACGGCTCAAAGCAGTGGAGCTTTTCGGGTGACTCTGTGTTTCAAAAATATATTCAAGGAGATACGGTTTTGTCCGGAAGATTCTGATTTCCGGCAAATAAATTATGTTTCTTTTAGTTTTTTATTTTTCTGTGGCCGTTGTGGTTTCCTTCCTATGCTCACTTCTGGAATCAGTCATTCTGTCCGTTCCCTATTCCCATGCTCAGCATGTTTTGCAGTCAGGCAAAAGATATGGTCCTCTTCTGAAACGATTGAAATATGATATCAGCCAACCTCTCTCGGCCATTTTAACTCTGAATACCATAGCCAATACTTTAGGAGCTGCCGGCGTGGGCGCTCAGGTTCATAAGCTTTTTGGGAATGGATATGTCACTTTGTTTTCCATTTTACTCACTTTTACTATTTTAATTGTCTCCGAGATTATTCCAAAAACCATTGGTGCGAGTTACTGGAGAGGACTTCTTCCCTTTACGGTGTACCTTATTCGGTTTCTTATGGTTATTTGTTATCCTTTTGTACAGATGTCCCGTTTGACAAAAAAGCTCTTTGGCAAAACGCATGCCGCTATTACCCGGGATGATGTCATTGGAGCCGCTGAAGTGGGTGTGAATGAGGGGAGTATTTACAGAAATGAAAGTGAATTGATAAAAAATATTTTGAGATTAAAAAACCGGAAAGTTTTGGAGATTATGACTCCCCGAACGGTCATCACCGCTTTTGAGAAGAATACAACCATTACAGATGTGATTAAAAAGTACCAGCCCATCCGGTTTTCCCGTATTCCGGTTTATGACGGGAGTTTGGATCAGGTGATCGGTCTGGTTCATCGTTATAAAATTTTTGAGGCCAGGTCGCAGGACTGTGGCAAGGTGAAGGTTTCCAGTTATCTGAAACCTGTTCATGTGATTCCCGAAACTATTTCCGTAACAGCCGCTTTGGATCAGTTTATTAAGAGGAAAGAGCATATTTTCATTGTGGTGGATGAGTATGGCACAGTTTCCGGTCTGGTGACTATGGAGGATGTGGTGGAAACTATTTTGGGAATTGAGATTGTGGATGAATTGGATTCTGTGGCGGATATGAGACAACAGGCTCTCAACCAATGGAGACTGAAAAAACAAAAAGTGGGAAAACCGATTTCCTCTTAAATTTAGGATCAATTATGTTTGAATTTTCAGATTTTTTGGGTGAAAGGATTATACACCCTTTCTATAGAGATAGAGGGTTCAAAAGTTCAGACATGCGTTTTGCCACAAAGCGGCTTGCAGCCGCATCTGTGTCAAAGCCGAACTCACTTTTGAACCCTCTATCTCTATAGAAAGGGCTTATTTCCCTTGAACAAAAATCTGAAAAATTCAAATTGGGGAAGTATTTTATCATGACAATGGATTTTTGCCTTGTTTACACCACTTTGCCGGATATTAAGACGGCGGAAAATCTGGCCCGGCATTTACTGTCCTTAAAGCTCATAGCCTGCGCTAATCTTTTGCCGGAAATGAAGTCCTTTTATGAATGGAAAGGAGAACTCGCTCAGGACTCAGAATGTCTGCTCCTTCTTAAAACCCGTCAATCTCTTTATAAAAAATTAGAAAAAGTGATACAGGAGAAACATCCCTATGAATGTCCCTGTATTCTCCAGCTTTCTGTTCATTCAGGCCATGAGCCGTTTCTCAAATGGGTTCAGGACAGCATTCCGCAAAATTGATTTCCTCTCATTTAAAAAACCGTAAAATTCAAACCCGATCAATAGAATTAAAAAAACTTAATGATTCCCTTTTCTGTGGCAGTTTTAATCGTGATTGAATCTTCGGGCAGGCAAAAAGCCGTTCGTCAAAACAGCAAAAAACTGGTTTTTTACATTAAAATCAATAATAAAATATTCTGGCAGAATATTTTTCGCCATGCTTTTTCCTAACAGACACAAAAGTTATGACAAAGTTTTAGCTCAAAAATTTAAAAATTCTAAAGATGCCCAGCTGTATTTAATCAATATCATTAAAAAAGAAAAACTGCCGGTGGATGAAGCTCTTCGTAAAATAATTAAAGTACTTTGCTCCCTTTTTTTAGTTTCTCTATTCATTATAAAGAGGCATGACTTCCTGATTTTCAAATTCTTTTTAAGTTTTTTTTCTTAAGGAAATTTGGAAGACATTGACCTTAAGCCTTGCCGTGTTGTGTCTCAAATTGAAAAATTTACAAAAAAAATGACAAAAATGGCTCCATTGCTGTTTGTTTCCGTGGAAAAGCAGTGGTTAGAAAATACACTGCCCAAACAGTAACAACAAGAAATCCAATCATTATCCATTTTTCCACAAGGATAACCTTTTCAGAAATACTTAAATCTTATAAAAAATTGACTGAACCAAACAGGGAACCTAAAATGCAATAAGAAAAATTTATAGTAGAAGCTTTTTTCAATTTTTTGCTGTATTATATAAATCAGTCCTGATTTTCTTAGTTCTGTGATATTTATTAGCTTCATATTATCACCCTTTGAATCCAGAGGGACAGGGAGCCGATTAAGAACCCTTCCCGTGGACTGTGGTTTGTTGGATTATCTACTAAAAAGGAGTAGAAAGTTTATCGGCTGTGTTTGAGAATAACTTGAAAATTAAAAATCTGCCAGAAAAATGGCTCAATTTTTAGAGGAATGAGACACTCTTTTCTCCCTTGCTTTTCATCTGTTTTTTATTTGGAATAGTATTTTTAGGAAAAATTATAGGAAAAAAACAGATTAACTGCTGATGCTTTCAATATATTGATTGATAATATTTTCAATTTCGGATTGTTTGGAGGATTTTAATTTTCTGCGGAAATTATTAAATTGTTCTGATTTTAAAAACTCATAAATACTTGTTCCTCTATATTGTTTTTTTAATTTTGTAATCAGTTTTTTAGTCATTAGCTCTGTTAAGTTATTTACCTGCTCTCTTGTATAATCTGGGATTCCAACTCTTCCATAGATATAGGAAAGCATATAACCTAACTTATTTGCAAAATCCGGTTTTAACTCATATTTAGAATTTTGGGTAAAAGTATCATAATGCATAATTTTAAAAGGAAAACACTTTACAAGATTTACATAGAACATTCTTTGTTTTTTTCCTGCACCTAGTGACACAAAAAAATAAAAAGTCTCTCTATTACCGAATAATCTATGACAATCTTTATATAGATGTTTTTTTAAATTTTCCATATCTATAAATGTAGATTTACTATGGGATAAAGAGTATTTGTTAAGCAGTTCATCTACTTGTAGAGAGTATTTTTGTTCAATAAATTTTTCTACTGGTTCAAGTAAGGCTGTTAAAATATAAGGAGTCTTTAAAAAAGGAGCTTTATTCTGTCTCACCAAATCACAGGATTGAGATAATACTATTCCATAAGTAATGTTTTGAAGTTTAACCTCTGGGTAGATATCACTAAACTTTAATTTTTTCTTTTTATCTTCAGAGTTAAATTTTATATTTTTTATAGAAAATATAGTGCCTTGTTTTAGAGTTTTCTTGTTTGAGACAGACTTGGTTTGCATTGAAAAAAGCGTCTGTCTTTAAAATTGATTGCGACCAACAACACTATCAACAATGATTTTTATATCTTTTTTTGTAAATAGTTTGTCAACATCATTCACTTTTCTCAGTAAAATAGGCTCAGACCCTTTTTTTACAGATTTTTTTACTAAAAAAGCTTTATTAACTGACTTTGAAGATATTTTTTTAGCTTTCATTTTTTCCCCTATACTTAAATATAACAAACTTTAGAAGATCGTCAATAGGCTAAAAAGCTTATTCAAACCCCTCATAAAAAGCTGGATCATCAAGATTTTGCTGTGAAAAGTATAAGGGGTTACAGCGTCCTCACGAGACGGAACCCAACATTATAGTTCCCGCTACCCGGAAGGCCCTGGTTGCGATGAGCCGAACGCAAGAACTCCACGCCGTTGCGCCAACTACCGCCACGAAGAACATGGGTAGATCGGGAAGTAACCAAAGGATCCCTTCCTCCCGGCAATTCTCTCTTCCAAGCATCCTCAACCCACTCCCAGACATTCCCATACACATCATATAAACCCCATTTATTAGGCAACCTCGCGCCTTTTACCTTGTGAGTCCTTTCTTCTGCTAAATTATCATAATAAATAGCATACTTCCCTAAACTTGAGGGATCATCTCCAAAAAAATACTCCGTCTTACTCCCTGCTCTCACCGCATACTCCCACTCCGCCTCTGTCG
>JAPOOY010000023.1 GCA_026713205.1 Bdellovibrionales bacterium | reverse complement strand
CCACCGCGGCATTATCAATAATTCGGTTAATCACCATATCTTTGACTTTTTCCGAAACAGGAGAGGAATCCAGAGCGCACTCCGCCAGCTTCCAGGCCAGTTGCTCTTTTCGGGGAAGTGGCGTTTTTGAAGGGCAAACTTTAACTTTATGTTTTGTCATATTTCAAACTTTTTATTTGTAAACAATCTGTTTTGTTTTTCCGGTGAAAGTTTTGTAGGTTTCTATAAAATGAGTCTTTCATGAAACTAAAGGATATAAAAGTTCAGATATGTATTTTACTACAGAGCGACTTATAGATGCATTTATGTCAAATCCAAACTCCCCTTTGAATCCTTTAAGCTCATGAAAATCTCATGTCTTCTTTATCAAAAATCCTAAAACTCAACTCTGTTCAAAATAATAAAATGTTTTTATTGTCACAGTCAAGGTTTCCGGAAGAGGAATGTTTTCCGTTTACATATACTCCTCCGGTTTGAAGTTTTCGGTTTTTCATAAGAAAAAATGCTTACACCCTTTATAACAGACTCTAGGGGTCAAAAATTCAGACATGCGTTTTGCCACAGAGCGACTTTCAGTCGCACCTGTGTCAAAGCCGAACTCATTTTTGAACCCTATAGTCTGTTATAAAGGGCTTATGTCTCTTAAATAAAAACTGCAAATTTCAAACACGATCGGTAATATATTCATTTGAAAATGAAGATTATTCCCTTTCCTTGAATTTTTCTTGATTTTTTATGAGGGAAACTCTATTGGTTTTAATGACCAAGATCAATAAGTATAGAAAACTTGAAATAAAGGGAGAGATTTAATGAAAACAAAGAGATTTATCAATTTTTCCGTTTTTCTGATTTTTTGTGTTTTTTATTCAGAGTCAGAAGCTGTTTCTAAAGAGTCTTGGCCTTCTGCTGTGATCCAAGCGGAAGCAGCGCTTTTTAAGATAAAAACTATTTATAGTAATCCACCGCCTAGTACGGGAACAGGTTTTGCCGTACAGAGTAGGGATGGCAGAAAATTTATTGTGACAGCTCGGCACAATGTACTGGAAGTGAATGGCAATATTGAGGGTTTTTCAGATCTTAAAAATGTGGAAATAGAATCCGCGCAGACAATTGAGATGACACATTGGAAGACAGGTCGGACCTTTACAGTGCAGCAACCTACAGTTGTTTCTTTTTATGCGGATCTGGCGCTCATGGAAGTGCCGGATTACACAGATCCTGTAATACAAGCGGCGTATTTTGATAAGATCAAAGAGGGCAGTCAGAATTATATGATGGGGTTTGCAGGGGAAGAAGAATCATTTTATGGAGTGAAGGTTTGGAATACTTTATCTCACAGTAAAAGTTTTATGATGGGAGTCACTTATCCTTATATCCACCGCGGAGCGAGTGGTAGCCCTCTTTTCAATAAGGATGGTCGGTTTGTTGGAGTTATGTATGCAAGTCACGGGCCTTTTAAACTGCAAAGCTATTTTGTAAAGTCAAATCAAGTTCAGGAATTGTTGAAATTGGCAGAAAATATCCAGGAAAAACCTTATTCCAATCAATTTTATGATGAAGTGATTTCTATCAAAGATTCTTCTGAGTCAGGAGATTCTGAAGCTCAGTTCCTGTTATCACAGTTGTATAGAAGAAGGTTTTTTAATAATTTAGAAGAAGCTGACAAATGGCATCAGGAAGCTGCTAAAAACGGTAATCTATTTACCGTGTTATCTCTAGCTATAGAAGATTTAGAGACAGAGATTCATGAGAAAACTATACCAGTTCTGAAGGATCTTGCAAAAATCAAATTGGCTGAAGCGGATTATATCCTGGGAAATATGTCTGTGACAGGAGAATATGGTTCCAGAGACTTGGAGGAGGGATTAACCCATCTCAATCGGGCCGTAGACAAGGGTTATCCGTTGGCTCTGTTGATGTTAGGTGGAATTTTAACCGGCCATAATAAATATGTTCCTTTTAATGAAGAAAAAACCAGTAAATGGTGGCCTCCTCGTTTATTCTCTAGAAATAAGTTTGCTCCTCCACGAGACAGACAATTATTTCGTTTATTAGTGGAGAATGGTTTTTCCCGCAGTCTGGATGATCTCTTTGGTGGTCAACGATTGCTTCGTTTGTTGGCGGATAGAGGGTTTTCCCGCAATTTGAGAATTGTTCGGAAAATTTTAGAAATATTGTCTATTAAAGGATATTCTCATGATATTGCCACAGGTACAATGTTGTTATCTTACTTGATAGGAGACGATTCTTTGGAAACGGATGTTTTTCAAAGTCTTTCATTTTTAAATACTTTGGAAAAACAGGGATTTGTTCCCACGGCCTATGCTGGAAAACAGTTTTTAGATGTTTTAAAGGAGCAGGGGCTTTCCCATGAGGGAGAGGAGGAAACAGTGGAGGAGTTAAAGTTTATGAATGCAGCTTTTAGTATCTTAAAATCAAAGTCAAAACCAAAATGCCGCTCTTCCTTGTTTTCTTCTTCTGATAAGTAATTTTTGAAGTAAGGAGCTATACTGGTCCGGTTTGAAATTTGCGGTTTTTCACCTACATAAAGTTAGCCCTCCATTAAGAGAAGAGAGGGTGTAATCTTTTTTTCATCTGAAAAACTGCAAATTTCAAACACGATTGGCATATCAAAAATTTTAATATGTTGAAAAGTTCTTAATTGGATTTTTAAAAAACTTATTACACGATAAAAAGAAAACTTTCTTGATAAGTGATATGGATGGTATATTCTGGTAGGGCAGATTAACACTTAGGGAAAAACGGACATGTCTTTTTTGGAAGATAAATATAAGGAAATAGGAACTTCTCCTCCGGAAATTCACTTTGTGTTGGGTTCCGGCTTTAGTGCTGCAGTGGATAAGGCCAAAGATAGTTCAATTTGGGAAGAGCGTCTCACTCTCCCTTTTAAGGAGGTTCCGGGATTAAAAATTCCCACTGTGGAAAGCCATTCCGGTCTTTATCGTTACTTTTCCCATAAACCTACAGGGCGGGTGATTTGCTTTCAATGTGGTCGTCTTCATGGTTATGAAGGGCACAGTCCCAAGGAAGTTGTTCAGACGGTTATCCTTCCCTTACAAGCCGGAACCAAGAGGTTTGTTTTAACTAATTTGGCGGGGGGATTAAAGGAAAGCCTCACTGTGGGCTCTGTGGTGGCTTTAACGGATCATGTGAACTTTACCGGTCAAAATCCTCTCGTGGGTCCTAATCCTTCTGATGAAAGGGGACAACCTTTAGGTCCCCGATTTCCTGATATGTCTGATCTTTATGAGGAGGCCATGAGGCGGCAAGTTGTCCGGGAGCTTTTAGCGGAAGGATTAAGGGTGGAAGAGGGAATTTACATTGGCGTTTTAGGGCCAAATTTTGAAACAGCGGCGGAAGTTCAACTTTTTGCCCGTTGGGGTCTTTCCGCTGTGGGCATGTCAACGGTTTGGGAAGCCTTGGCTTTACGCCATGCCGGTGTGCAGCTCAGCGCTTTCTCTCTTATTTCAAATCCGGCTTGCGGAATTGAGGCAGGGGAGAAACTGGATCATGAAAGTATTTTAGAGGCGGTTTCCTTTTACAGTGAAAAAATCATCCGTTCTTTCTTTAATTACTGTGATCGTCAATTTTTTTGATTCATTTTAAATGGAAGCGTGCCCTATGAGTGGGATAGAAACTTAGGTGATACCTTTAAGCTCCGGGGCGATATATTTTCTTATCAGAGGGTCTTTCATTCTAAAAATTTTTCCATCTATCCAATAATGCAAGAGCTGACAAGCTCCTAATGTCACCCAAAAGGTCTTACGAATAGGCTTAGGAAAATCTATATCCAGGACAGCAGGAAGCCCGCTATGGGAACTGATGAGACACAAAAAAGCAATAGCAATGAAAAGCAGAAATCCCAGTGAAAAAAATCGTATCTTTTTAAAGGAAAAGAATTGTTTTGTTACGAAAAAATATTCCATTCCATGAATTGACAGCCAACCCATCCAGGCAATAAAAGATACTGGAAGCAGTGGAAAAATAAAAAGTCTTAAATAAAAAGGAGTTTTATTTTTTAAAAATTTAACTCCAAAAAAAATATAATTCATATAAATATATAAACCAATAACGAGTAAATAACCGCATTGTATATAAATAGGGTTTTTTAAATATGAAAAATGAGTTAAACTTATAAACACCCAGGTAATCAATATGAGTGTGGCAAAAAATATATGATCAAAAGATCTTGTAAGATTTTTTGATTTCTCGTTTAAGAATTGGTATTTGTTGTTTAAAATCAAAGATATTCCGAGATGTTGTCTTATCATATGGTAAGTGGCATAAATTAATACTAATAGAGCGCCTATGTTGTAAATCATATCATGTTTAAAAAACTGAAAAATAGAGAAAGATACAAATAAAAGAACTAACTTTCCATGAAATGACATCATGGATTTAGGAAGATGTTTTTTCCAGGATAGAAAAGGAGTTGCTTCAAAAATTAAAAAGAAAGTAAATCCTAAATGAATTGAATTTAAGAATATGACATTTGCTATGAATCTTGGAAAAGCTTTTTCTGATTCAGCAAATTGAATATTCAAAAGTATTTCAATTATTGACACGGAAATAAAGGCAAAGGCAATAAAGCTGATAATTTCTTCTTTGAGAAGGAAGCTTTTGAATTTGTGAAACAAATTGAAAGAATCAGAATTTTTTCCGGTTATGTAAGCCACATTATGGTTATTATAGGACATAGTCTGGACTACTTCAATGCCTTGTCAGTATTGTTATACCGATCGTGCTTGAAATTTTCAGGTTTTTATTTAAGAGATATAAGCCCTTTCTAACAGACTCTAAGGGTCAAAAATGAGTTCGGCTTTGACACAGATGCGGCT
>JAPOOY010000024.1 GCA_026713205.1 Bdellovibrionales bacterium | reverse complement strand
TAAGAATTTGCGCGCCTTCCTGAGCGATACGCCTGGTCATTTTGTCAAAGAGACTTTCATAGCAGATTTGTAATCCAAGCGGAATTTCTTCCAACCTTTGTACGGCGGGATTTTGACCGGGAATAAAATGCCCTTGAAAATAGGGCAGAAATTTCTTAACAAAAGAAAGTTGAAACGGACCCGGCATATATTCTCCAAAGGCCAGCAATTTGACCTTGTCATAAACGGGTTTTAGAAGTTTTCCTTCCCTGTTAAAGATAAACAGGGAATTGGTGTAGCCTTTATGATTTTCTCCTGTTCCTCCAGTGATAAGGGGGATTTTGAACTTTTGAACCTGCCGTGTAATGTAGGAAACATGATCTTGTGATTTGTTGATGGTATAGGGATAAGCTCCTTCCGGCCAAAGGATAAAATTCACATGAGATCGATCTTCATACTGTTTGCGAAATTTAATCAGTCCTTTATAAGTGAGTTCCTTCAGTGTGATACGGGCGCGGCGGGCCGGGCTTTGAATTTGTTTTTTCAAGGAGGAAGAGGAGTCTTCTGAATCTTTTCTTAAATGACCTATATTTGACTGCACCATCAAAACTTTTAATTGAGAAGCCCTTTCCGGCAATCTGTGTTTTAAGTAAAAACCAAAAATATTCAGTGAAATAAAAAGCCCTGCAACTGTGGCCAGGGCTTTTTTCCCTGTCAGATCCCATCTATGCTTATATAAAATCAGAAAGCAGAGGTTAAACACATAGATCAATGTGTTTAAAAAACGCGCCCCCCAAATTTCCGCTGTTTGAAAGAGAGGAAGCCCCGCCCAGAGCCAGACATATCCCATATTCCAGGGAAAAAGCATGGGGATAAGGGAATGGAATAGAGAAAAAAGCAGGGGAAACAAAATCAGTTTAAAGGGAGTGGATAGGGGGGTGGGAGAGCGATGGACCAGAACAAACCATGCGGCGCAGGCTATGACCATAAAGATATTGGAAAAGGCGCAGAAAAAGAAAAGACCTAGAATAGCTGCAATCCAGGGCATCTGCCCAAAAGTCTGTATAGTATAAGCCACCCAGTTAAAACCAATGAGAGTGCCGATGAATTGACAGAGCCAGGCTCCTATGAGAACACTTTTCAGCTTTTTTTGTTGAGAAACAAACCACCAGAGGGGAACCCACATAAAAACAGCGGCCCAGGGTGGAAAGGGGATATAACTGGTGCCGCTCAATAAACCGGATAAAATGGGGGCTTGGTAGATTTTTAGAAAACCCCATAGTTTATTGAAAAAGCTTTTTAATTGCGGAGAAACAGTCACAGCTCTTTGTTTTACCTGAAAAAATAGGTTTTTGCGACATTTTTTTAATGCCTTCGTTATCAAAAATTTCTTTCTTTTTTCTCTTTTCAGTGATATTTCACTACTTTTTAAAGAGAAAAGCCGCTACCGCCTAAGGAGGCTCCTGTTGTTCCGGGGGTCAAAATCTGTTAAAGTAGGGGAGAGGCTGAGATGGTTTTAAGCAGGAAGAAACCAATGATACGAAAAACGATATTGATGGCCGGATTTATGTTTCCGATGGCTGTTGAAGGCGTTACAAAAGAACCAACAACTTCAACAGATCCAACAGCCAAAAAACTCACGGCGCTTTTAACAAAATCAACTTCTTTCCCTTCTCTGTGTGATTGCGCTTTAGACTTTCCTTATGAAAACTGTGACAGAAACTGTGAATGGCTTTGTGAGAAAGAAGCGGATTTAACAGATGGAAAACGCCATCCCAGAAAGTGTGTAAAAAACTCCAGGGGAGTTAAAGAGCCTATCTTTGCTGATACGGTGGATTTTTTATCTTTGAAGAGCGCTTTAAGAGAAATTGAAAAAAAAGCGGCAAAAAAAAGCTCTTTGACTATGAAACCGGAACACTCCAAATGCACTGTTGTGGATCGATTGGATGTAAATGTGAAGCCTTCGGAATTTAAAGAGGGAAGCTGTCCGGAAAAATATATAAGGACACATACTTTTCAACATAAAATTTCCTCTTCATTGAAGTGTTCTCACCCGGATTATATGGATGATGTGTATCAGACGGCTTCGCAATATGTTAAGGCTCTTTTAAGGAAGCCTTCCAAATCCGCTTTAAGTAAACCGTTAAAGGATATGACTCCGAAAGAAAAACTTTGGCATGAGTGTCCGGAGTCCTGTTCTTTCTATATCACTTATGATGTGACGACTGTGAGAAAATCCTGTGACAATATTTTAGATGTAAAAATTCAGTGTGGCCATTTGACAAAAAGATTTCTGGGTCATTACAAGATTCAGGCAAATCAAGTGACAGACATGATGTGCCGGAATTTTAAGAAAGATAAACTGGTTTTGAAGAAAGCGGAAAAAACAGCGCAGTAGAAAAGAGCCTCTACCCATCCTGTTTGAATTTTCAGATTTTTTAAAATTCCTCACGACTGTTTAATTGAAACACAATTCCATCTTCTATAAGCTGTTGTACCAACTCAGGAGGAGGAGGAAAAGGCTCGGACAGTTCAATGGCTTTTAATACTTTTCCGTCAACAATTTCATTTTGTGAGGAAGTGATAATTTTTTTTTCAGTCACTTTTCCCTGAGCATTGATCTTTATTTCCAGTTCAGCCCGAAAACTTTGATCCGTCAGATATTTCGGCAAATTCCAGTTTCTTTTCACCCGTTCTATAATTTCTATAAGGTAGGTGTTAATTACGATTTGTTGGGCATTTTGTTCTTCTTCGGATAAGCCTTCAGAAGGTTGATTGCCTTTAGGAGGCTCTTCTTGTGACACTTCCTGGGGAGATGTTTGCTCTTGATCTTGTTTTTCAGATGAGTCTTCCTCTTTCTTTTTTTCCGGTTTTGGTTTGGCTTTAGAAGGGGTTTTTGTTTTTATGGGAAGAGGAGCCGGTTTTTTAATTTTCTTCTTTGGTTTTGGCAGGGTCTTTTCCGGAAGAGCTGTCATTGTCACTCTCAGGGAAGGGGCTAAAACAGTTTTTTTACTAAAAAGACTCCTATCCATTTTGTGAAAAAGGAAGAGGACTCCTGAAAGAATCATGTGTCCAAAAAAGGACAGCCAGAGATATTTCTTAAAAACCGGCTTCATCTTTATTTTGTTGTTGTCACCAGATTGATATGAATAATACCACTGGCTTTTATTTCCCCCAGAGTACGGGCGACAAAGCCATAGGGAAGGGATTTATCCGCCTGCACATAGATTCCGCGATGGGGCTTATTTTTGAAAATAGCTGCCAGTTTGGGGGATAAGGTTTTCAGAGGCACAACTTGAGATCCCAAATAAATTTTTTTATTTTTTTTTATTTTCAGAATAAAGGGATCACCGGGAGGAGGTGTTCCTGATGATCGGGCTTCCGGAAGAGAGAGGTCAATTCCCTGTTGGAGCATAGGAGCTGTCACCATGAAAATGACCAGCAGGACCAACATCACATCTACAAAAGGAGTGACATTAATTTCGCTTAAAACGAGACGGCTTTTTCCTTTCGTGTCAAACTGTGCTTTCATTGGTTTTTATTCCTCTCGGAAAAAATTTCTTCTGGCAATATTCAGGAAGTCCGCTGAAAAGCTGTTAAATTCCAGTTCAAACTTTTTAATACGGTTGACAAAAGTATTGTAAAAAATAGAGGCCGGTATGGCGACAAATAAACCCAGTCCGGTGGCAATGAGGGCTTCGGCAATTCCTGGAGCCACCACACTTAAACTGGCAGAGCCCATGACAGCGATTTTGCTGAAAGCATCCATAATGCCAAAGACAGTTCCGAAAAGCCCTATAAAAGGGCTACTGCTTCCCACAGTTGCCAGAAAAGTCAAACCGTTTTCCAGAAAAGCAATTTCATTATCTGTTCCTTTTCTTAAAGCTCTTTCCACATTATCCAGTCCGAAAAGGGAGCTGTTTTTCTTTTTGGAATCATTTGAATTTCGCACCTTGAAAATTTTTTGCATTTCATTGTAGCCGCTGAGAAAAATTTGAGAAAAGGAACTGGCTTCGTTGGAACGGGCATGTGTGTAAATTTCCTCAAAAGAATGAGTTTTTAAAAAGATGTCGTCATAGGATTTGTTTTCCTTTTCCTGGTTTTTAAACAAAGTTCGTTTTTGCAAGACAATAGCCCAGGACATGACGGATAGTATCAACAGGATGATAAAGGTAATTTGAACAATAAAATTGGCTGATAGCAAAGCTTCAAGAAAGTTAATAGCCTCCGGTGTTTCCGGTGGGGAAGGCTCTGTTCCGAAGCCTGCTTGTGGAACGAAAAGCAGCAACCAGAACAGAATTTGAAGTTTGTCTGGTTTGTAGCCTCTGGTTTTTTTGTTTCGGTTCAATTTATTCTCCTCTGGTTTGAATTTTGTGATTTTATATTGAGGTCAGGGTGAGAAGCTTAAAGGGTCCAAAAGTTCAGCCCTGCGTTTTGCCACAGAGCGACTTACAGTCGCATCTGCGTCAAAGCCGAACTCCCTTTTGGACCCTTTAAGCTTATGAAGGGAATCATATATTTTTTCATCTTGAAAACCATAAAATTTAAACATGATCGGTCAATTCTCCTGATTTTTGTGTATAAGCCTCTTTAATTTCTGAATAATTATATTTTTTACCTTATCAAAATATCCGTAGAAAATGGGAAATTCCGCTTTCCACAGATATTATAAAACCCCTTGGTATCATTTAAGAATTTAATTTTCCTGAAGGCAAGGATTTTTGTCTTGAATCCATTTTAAGGCCGGTTTCCATTCCCGGGTGATAACTCCTTTTACTTGCGTCAAATTCTGCGGGGGAAGTTCTGCAATATGAGATTCCTTTTTCAAGAACAGCCATTGTCCTGAATGATGTATCTTTTTTACTGTCATGGGGGACAAGGGGAGATGAGAGGGGATGATAAGACCTTGTCCTGGAAAGGAAAAGAGCTTTTCCACAAGAAAGACTCTCAGAAGTTGGAATCGTAACAGAGATCTAAAGTTATAAATAACAGCCATCTGTTTTTTAGAGAACTGCGCTAATAATTTTTCATTATTTGAAGTGATGTAGAATTTGGAGTGAGCTTCCTTTTGATGAGTCAGGCTTTCAACTGAACCTTTGAGACTGTCAGTCACCAAATGGAGAAACCATTTTTGTTTTGGAAACTGCTTTAATAGGTCTTGTAAAGTCAAGGGAAGGGGTGAGGGGAACTGTTTTTGTATTTCCTTAAAACTGAGATGGGAAATATTTCCGGAGGGATTTTTTACAGTCAAAGGAGGTTGTGGCATAAGTCGATCTTTGGAAGAGGGAGTGTGGGAAATAAGCCACCTTTTGTCCTTTGTAGGGTATAGAGGCAGGTAAAATAAGAGTTCCAGGGAGGGGTCATTCTCTGTGTTAGAATCCGCCAGAACAGATTGAAAAAAACGGTTATCCAGCAGCCAGGGGGATGAGGGGTCTTTTTCCGGATGAGTGATGCTTTTTCTTTTAGGAGTTTTATTTGGTTTTGCAGTTATTTCTTTATTTAGGACAGACATTGATGAGGGAGCTTCTCTAAGGTGGGCTTGATTGTCTGGTGGCAGCTTCGTCTTCCCGCTCACACGATGGAGAGGGGAGTTCTCTGTATTTTCCAAAGGGGGAAGGACAATCAGCATAAAGGGGCAAAGGGGAGATTTTTTTAGTGGAGGGGGAGAGTGTTGGGAGATCAAAGTTAAAGCGCTAAAGAGAGCTAAGAGGGGAATCAGAATGATCAGCAGCCTTAAAAATCCCGGCTTAAAGCTTTCCTCTTGTTTCATTTCCATTATTTATCATTTGAAGGGGTGATTTCGTCAACTCTCTATTATACTCCTCCGGTTTGAAATTTTCCGGTTCTTCATAAAAAAAATATTTACACCCTTTATAACAGCCTATAGGGGTCAAAAATTCAAACATGCGTTTTGCCACAG
>JAPOOY010000025.1 GCA_026713205.1 Bdellovibrionales bacterium | reverse complement strand
TGGAGGTGGATTGTTCATGGGCTTCTATACCATAAGTGAGTTGCAAACTGTCACTCACAATATCCAAATGGGATATTTTACTTTTAAGACTTTCTCCATCCTCTTTTTTATAAAAAAGAATGATCACCTCCGCGGATAAAGCGCCGCAACCTTTAACCGCCTGTGTTTCCGGTAGGGATTTTAACTCCTGTACGATTTTCTGAACTTCAGGAATAGCAAATCCCATTCGTTTTAAAATCTCTCCATACTCATTAACAATTTGTATAAAACCCCCTTCCCGCCCCTGTTCCATAGCTTCCACACCCACACGAGCCAAACCGGTGAGTTCGGAAATGGCTGGCAGTTTTAGCTGTTTTAAGTGTTCATGAGTTTTAATGCGAACTCCCGTGTGAATCATCACACATTCCAAATCGGGAAGGGAGGAGGTAATGGACTGCACCGTTAAAGGGTTCTGCTCAAACAGACAGACCCCGCCAATCCACTGAGAGAGAATATCCGCACCGCTGGGAGCCTGGCCTTCAAAATCCAAAGAACAGTAGGTCTTCCATAAATCCAGCGGCTTAACCTGATCCAAAGACCCGTTTTTACGCAAAAAGCTATAAGCGTATAAAATATTAAACTGAGCGGAAGAAAACCCCAAACCTCCCTTCCCCTTATAAGGATCAAACCAATCCAGGGAAATATTCTGAAAAATTCTCTGATTCTCTTTGAACCACTGACCCACAGGGCTTTTCTCCGGAAAATCAAAAGAAGAGGAAGATCTGGAATTCTTTGAAATGCGGCAGGCAAACCGTGGAGCGGAGTTAATTAAAATGGCTGGGCCCCCATCCAGAACTCCATATTCACCCAATACAAAGGTCTTGGCGGGACAGGAAATTTCAATGCTATTCATACAATTCCAATGAAAACTCCACAGGAAACCACTTATTGCCTGTGAAAAAAACATCTAAAAAATACACCCTTTTCATAAGAGAAAACAACAAAAAATTAAAGTTTTTTCAGGATTTAAAGCCGGCTGATTTTTAATCAAACCGGCATAGCTTAATTAGACTTAGATGGGCCTTCTCCTTTCAAAAGTATCCTCTTTGCTTTCAGCCCCAAGGCAAATCCACCTAAATGGCTTTGTGCCACAACCCGATGACAGGGCACCACAATGAGAAAGGGGTTTTTTGCACAGGCCTGCCCTATGGCTCTGGCTCCTTTTGGCTTTCCCAGTTTTTGTGCCAGTTCCTTATAAGTTACTGTTTGACCATAGGGGACTTTTTGTAGTTTTTTCCATACGGCCCTTTGAAAGTCCGTTCCTCTATGAAAAAGGGATATGTGAAAATCAGAGTTTTGCTTTAAAAAGTATCTGTTGATTTGATCTTTGACTTTTCTTGCCTGAGGAGACAGGGAGCCATTTGTAAAGGGAGCCGTTCGTGAAATGGAATAAAGCCGACTGTTAACCAGAGAAATCCGGAGAGAACCCAAAGGGGTGCGAAGGCAAAAATCTTCTCTTCTCTTCTCCATAAAGCTACAGCAAACCTAATCCGGTTTAAATTTTGAAGTTTTAATAAAAAAGCTCTCTAACAGTTTTTTATCACTTCTTTTTAACTTCAGAGGAAACAGGCGTTGGTGTAGAGGCTTTTTTCGGAACCTCCGCCTTAGCGTTTTCCTTTTTTACCGCCGCTCCGGCAGGTTTTGTAACGGCAACCGGTACAACAGGTTCTTTTTTTCCTTTCTTAACCGGCACCGCTTCCTGCTTGGGTTTGACTTCCGTTTTTTCGGGTGATGAAGCCACTGCGGGAATCACCTTAGGCGAATTGGAAGTCGGTTCTTCTTTTTGACTTGCTTCAATAACCTCCGGCGTCCCCTCCGGTTTAACTTCCGCGGAATCGGGCGCAGGTACAGATACAGGTTTTGAGATGGCTCCCACAACCCCACAGGCCATGCGATCACCGGCATCACCTGTAGGCTGAGTTTTCAGATCATCCGCCTGACCGTGTATAACAACAGAACGACCGAAAAATTTATAGGGCTTGCCATGCACCACTTGTTCATAAACCGCCTTTCCTTCCGCATCCGCAACCAAATTTCCCAAGTCACCGCAATGACGCTTCTTATCAGACGGCCCCCCATGTTTATACCCTTTAGGATTAAAATGCCCTCCGGCATTGAGACCCTGGTTGCCGCAATCTCCAAATTCATGAATATGAAATCCCACCTTTTCATTAGGTTTCAGACCGGTCACCTCAGCCGTCACCTTAACTTGTCTTTTGCCAGCCCAGTCAAACTGAATCCAACCCTGAGCAGAACTGTCCGAAATGGACTTGATTTCCGCATAAGCGGACAATTCCTTCTTTTTACACGGACATTTTTTATGCAAAATATGACACCCTGTAAGCAACAGACCGGAAATAAGCACTATTCCTGTTTTTTGAATCATGAGCTCCTCCTTAAGGATTTAATTTCTTTAGATAAGGATACCTGTAAGATTCTGATTTTAAAAGCGTTTTTTCTCCCCAAACACATTATTTTAGGAAAAGAGCGACAACATATCACCTTTTTTGGCTTATCTTATAACTCCACTTGAACAATCAAATCTTTTCCACTTTCCTGGCTGAAAAAGGTTCAATGAAAGAAGGATGATACCCTCCATGAAGTTTATAAAAAATTATGAAACACCTTTCCTGTTAAATTCCTCTAAAAACTCCTCCTTAATGGTTTCAGGCGCAGGGATCAACCATCGTTCCGGATCTTGAAAAGCCATAAGCAACATTTTTTCCATAAGGGCCAGGTTCTTTCCGTCAATATAACGATGATCAATCGTGTAATTGATTCTTAACATATCCTTCACCACCACTTCCCTATTTTGAGTGACCACAGGACGGGGTTTTACAAGGCCAATGGCAATAAGAACAGGAACCCTGGCATAAGACACCAGGGGAATAAAAGCATTATCAATCCCTATTTGTCCCAGGTTGGAAATCATAACCGAACCGAAAGGATCTTCCGGCAATCCTTTAAAACGAATATTTAAGGTATAAAGCAAAAAAGAGGAGATATTCAGGAAATACCTCATCAATGGAGTGGGAACTTTCTCCAGAAGATCATTTTGAGTTTGCACCACTTCATCTGCATTTTGTTTTGTTCGCTTAATTTTTTCACTGAGAACCTGATAAAATTGAACAAGATCCCTCTTGGTCATATCATGAACAACACAACTGGAAAGATTAAGATCCTTAAACTCCTTTCCAATCGCCACCAAAAAAGAAAAACTAATCCGTTCCCTTTGATAAAGCAAATCCCCTCTTAAAAGAGTGTTCAGCCGAGGATAGCAGGCAAACACAAGAGAGACAGCCTGAGCCACCAGATAAGTGGGTGTTAATTTGATATTTCGTGCCTTAAAAAAGCTGTTGGTAAACTCTCCTATATGACTGTAATCAATGTCATGCCAGCCATAGATGGACGGATCCTTGGCATCCTTCCAGGAACCAATGGAAAGCCGTTGATAAGTGGACAGATTTTTAAGCCGTTTTAATGTTAAGTGTCTCACCCCATATTCCCCCTTTTTCTGTAAAATTTTCTGAACACCAATCATGTTTGAAAATGAGGATTCTTGTATTCCGGTTGTTTTTATTTGTTTCTATCTCATAAATGAAATTATCAACCTTTTTCAGTTAGAGAATTTTCGCGTAAATATCCAGCTTTTTTTG
>JAPOOY010000074.1 GCA_026713205.1 Bdellovibrionales bacterium | reverse complement strand
TTTGCTGACCGAGCGCAGTTAATCCACGGATTAAATTTTGATTGGTAATAGGACCTAAATGTCCTATGCGGATGATTTTGTCTTTCAAAACGCCCTGTCCGCCAGCTACAATAACCTGATTTTCTTTTTCCATTTGATTTTGAACCTGGCTTCCGGAAACTCCCTTTGGCATTTGAATAGTTGTCACTGAGGAAGCGGGCCTTTCCGACAGGAGAGGCAAGTTCAGAGTATTGCAAAAATCACGAGTCACTTGAGCCAGAGAGTTTGAACGGTGGATAAAGTGTTTTAATCCCTTTTTTTGGAAGTGATCAAGATTGTTTCCCAGAGCTTTAATAAGGGCTACATTACTGCTGAAAGCTGTTTGTCCTGTTTTTTGAGCCTCTTTTTCTTCCGCTAAATTAAAATAATAACGAGGGCAGGTGGATTGCTTTTGAAATTTCCAGGCTTTATCTGAAAGGGCTATAAAAGCCAGTCCGGCGGGAAGCATGAAACTTTTTTGAGAGCCGCCAATGAGAACATCAATACCCATATTATCCATATTGAGTTTCATCGCTCCCAGACCTGTTATGCCGTCCACCATAAAAAGCGTATTAGGGTATTGCTTTAAAAGGAGGCTGAGTTCTGCAATAGGATGCTCTGTTCCCGTGCTGGTTTCACAGGCGGATACTAAAAAGGCTTTTGCTTTTGGATATTGTTTAAGGCTTTTTTTTGCTTCTTTGAGACAAAGGGACTGACCCCAGGGCATACTCAAAGAGTGAGTTTTTATGTCATGGGACAGGGCTATATCTCTCCAACGCTCTCCAAACTTCCCCCCACAAACGCAAATCACCTGATCTCCTGGAGATAAGGTGTTGATGAGGCTGGCTTCCATAGCTCCTGTTCCGGAACTATTTAAGATTAAGACATCATTTTTTGTTTTAAAGATATATTTAAGTTTTCTTTGTAATTCCTTGAAAAGTCTCTTAAATTCCGGAGAGCGATGGTGGAAAGCAGGTTCCGAAAGAATCTTACGGGTTTGCTGTAATAGGGGGACTGGACCCGGGGTGAGGAGAGTATAAGTTCTTTTTCTTTCTTTCATTTCTTTTGTATATAATGAAGATGGTATTCTGACAATAGAGAGGAAAAGCCAGTTTTGATGGGATGAGGCTCCCTCTTAAAACAGGGGAAAAATATGTCTGTTGATTTGATGAAATGGTTGAAGGGTTCACCTCCCCTTAAAAATCTCTACTTTGTTGTGGGTGAGGAAAGCTTTTTTATTCGTGAAATTAAAAGAAGTTTTTTAAAGCGGGTTTTCCGGAAAAAGGAAATGGCGGATTTTAATTATGAGGAATTTGATGCTTCTCATGGTTCAGTGGATTCTTTACGAGCTGTGGTGGAGACTTTTCCCATTATGGCTGACAGGAGGCTTGTTTTTTGCCATTCCGCTCAAAAATTTTCAGAAAAGGACTGGGGAATTTTAATGTCTGTCATTGAGCAGCCTATTTCTTCCACTGTTTTGGTATTTTTCCTGGATAAAATTGATAAGAGAAAAAAGCATTTTAAAGTATTGGCAAAGCAGGGAGAGGAATTGCCCGCCCATTCTCTCAGAGATTGGGAAGTGGATCCCTGGATTGATTTTGTGGTGGAAAAAGAGGGATTGAAACTAACAGCTCCCACAAAAGAGCTGTTTCGGCAGTTGGTTGGTTTGGATTTGCTTGAAATGGGAAATGAAATACAAAAATTAAAGTCCTATATGGGAGAAAGGTCTCTGGTGGAGGAATCGGATATTCTGGCTGTTATTTCCAGAACACGGGTGGACAGTATTTTTACTTTTACAGATGCCGTGGGCCGAAGGGATTTGGCCTGTTCGTTGGATTCTTTAGCTCGGTTACTGGAAAACCAGCAAAGTGTCATTGGGGTTTTGGTTTTAGTTGCCCGTCATAT
>JAPOOY010000177.1 GCA_026713205.1 Bdellovibrionales bacterium | reverse complement strand
GCAAAGGGTTTCCTTCACTTTAAAGTAAAAGGCTCTGTACTCCGCTAGTATATGATTAAAGTTGTCAATGTGGCTGAAGCGTCTGGCTCGTGTCATCATATTTTGCCCTTCATAATCAGCCAGACAGCTTTCTATGTGGTTTTCCAATTTATCTAAGATGTTTTTATTGGCTTGCTTTCGTCGGAGGGCCTTTCTCGGATCATCATAATAGGAGGGATGAGTTGTACTGTAAAATTCATATCCTTCATTCAAGTATTTTTGAATGTAAGCTGCTATTAAGCTGGCTAGAGTACCGGGATATATTTGTCCGACGAGTTCATCTTCCGCCATCCAGTCAGTGTTGGGGTAGTCCGCAAAAACAGCATTGATTTTTTGGAGTGTTTTTTCAAATTCCCAGATGGCTTCATCCTCGTTGGCTGCGTTTGTATTTTGCCCCCACCCTCCGGTTGAAAGATAGCGCGCCAGGAAGTAGTTGGATTGAATATCTCCAAATTGATCGGAGGCAATTCTAAAGTTTTCCAAAGCTCCTCGGGGGTTCCAGTAGGATTTTCCCTCTTCCATTTGGCAGTAAGCCAGCCAACGGTGAGTACTGGCTTTATATATATCAGAATAACTCTGGTAGTTTTGAGTTTTCCATTGAAGTTGTTGATACCTGCCTTCTGAACAGATAAATTCAGTACCCCAGCTATTCCATCCTATGAAGGCCAGTACGAAAAAAGTAATATATTTCATATAACCTCCTTTATTTTGCTGTTTGTCTTATACCTGTTTTTATGGAAAAAAGCAAGAAAAATGGAAAAAATTCAGCCCTTTGTTAACTCACTGTTTAAAGTTTAAACAGGGTTTTGGTGTAAGGAAGGAAAAATGGCTGTTTTAGGTCGTTTTTAAGCCTTTATTTCAGGGATTTATAATAATTAAGGATTCTTTAGTTTTAGGATAAAAAGTGCGAATCTTTAAGAAAAAAAACTCTCAGAAAAAATCTAATTTTTATTCTAAAAAACACTTCATTTTTTCATCTGTTCTGCCGATAAATATATCTGACTTTCTAAATTTCATAGTCAACCCTGTACTCCCAAGAAAGTTATTTTTAGAATTGAGAGAGGATTTTTTGAAGAAAATTCAGAAAAAAGTAAGTATTACGGGTTTTATCTTCCTTTTAGGTTTGTTCCCATGCAGTTTATATGGTCAATCTGGTTCGTTGCAAATGAAAAAACCAGCGGACCCTTTCAAGAGAAATATATCCACTACACCAAAATTCAAAGAGAAAGGTTCACTTTCATCAAAGCATCATAAAGAAGAATTTGAAAGGAACTTCGCATTGCTTTCCCGGGAAGCGCAGGATGTCATTCTTGACAGGTGTGGAGACTGGAATAATGATTCTGTGCAGTGGAATAGCTGGCTTTCACATTGCATTCAACAGGTTCCTCATTCCTCTCAATTTGCCGGTATTAAAAAAGATCTTCTGGATTATAATGGATGGCAAAGGGTATTTCCTGAGGAGGATAACCCGGATGTTCCCCAATTTGTGCAGAATATGCAGGGTATAGACAGAAAACAGCAGAGGATTACACACAATTACGAAGCTTCGGCCCGTTCCACATTTCATAAGAGAAGCGTAAGAGGGGACGATTTTAAACAAACTTCAGCAGAAACTGCAAAAAATATACTTGTTCGTAGTGAGGCGGTCGTGTTTATGGAGCAAACGAAAGACGCTCCTTTCTTAAAGGACAGGAAGGCGTTTTTAACAAGTTATGATTGTCAAAACAACTCACCTCATCTCATAAGTTCCATTGACAAATGCTATCAGAATGATGTTGCCCGGAGATTTCCAAGTGATAAAACCTGTATGGACAAAGTGGGATTTAAGAAATGCCGTCCCTTTTTAAAGGGGGGCTGTCAAGAAAAGGATGTTCTGGCCCTATCCTCTGAACTGTCCCAGGAAGACAAAAACGGCATGGCTTATATTTGCTGGAAAGCCGCCATGCAGGGAGCCCAGTGTTGTATGAACCCCGATCAGTGTCCCACAGATGGAGCCTTCAGTAAAATCACCTCCCAACTCCAGG
>JAPOOY010000148.1 GCA_026713205.1 Bdellovibrionales bacterium | reverse complement strand
TTATGGGGACAATTCTTGACTTTGATGGGGGATTGAACGGAAAAGGCTTTGTTTTCTCCAATCCCAATGCAAAAGACACCTGCGGGTGCGGATTTTCCTTCGGTGTCTAAAGGTTTTCAGTACCATTCCGAAAGCTGATCACCCACTTCAAAAATTACATAATATTATAAAGCTGTTTGTATAATAAGGAAGCGCTTTTGATCCCCTTTTTTGGACTGTTTAGTCAACTGGAGGCCAAAGCATTACTCCTCTTTTTTATCGTAGTTGACATCTATGGGTTCGTCAGGAGTTTCCGGTTTAACCTCTTTTTCTAAAGTCTCTTTAGGTTCTGAAGACTCTTCTTTGGGAGCCTCATCAGTTCCGGCAGTTCCCGTCTTGTAAATTTGAGAACCAAGATTTTGAAATGTGTTCATAAGATCTTCTTTAGCCGCTCTGACATTTTCTGTATCAATCTCTTCCATTTTCAAAAGCTCTTTCAGCTTTTTCATTTGCTCTTCCGCTGATTTTTTTATTTTCTCATTCACTTTGGCTTTGTGTTCTTTTAATAGTTTTTCCACTTGATAGCATAGATGATCGGAATCATTTTTCAAGAGAGTGATCTCCTGCCGCGTTTTATCCCGCTCTTCATATATTTCCGCTTCTTTAATAGATTGTTGAATTTCCTCTTCTGACAGATTGGTTTTTTCAATTTGTATTTTTTGGGTTTTTCCTGTTTTTTTATCTTTGGCGGATACGAGAGTGATTCCATTGGCATCAATATCAAATGAAACCTCAATTTGTGGGACTCCACGGGGTACGGGAGGAATATCTGTCAGGTTAAACTGACCCAGCGTTTTATTATCCGCCGCCATTTTTCGCTCTCCCTGGAGAACATGGATGGTGACACTGGTTTGATTGTCATCCGCGGTGGAGAATATTTCTGATTTTTTGGAGGGGATGGTTGTGTTTTTTTGAATGAGAGGAGTCATTATGCCACCTAAAGTTTCAATTCCAAGGGTAAGAGGTGTCACATCCAACAGTAAAACATCCTTAACCGTGTTAGAGAGCACTCCGGCCTGCACAGCCGCTCCGGCAGCGACCACTTGATCCGGGTTAACAGACTGATTGGGCTCTTTTTTGAAAAACTTTTTAACCGCTTCCTGAACAGCCGGAATACGAGTGGATCCTCCAACCAGGATGACTTCATCAATATTTTCCACGGCCATCTTTGCGTCATCCAGGACGATTTGACAGGGTTTTAAGGATCGCTCAATCAGTTCTTCCGTGAGCTG
The DNA here is from genome assembly GCA_026713205.1 of Bdellovibrionales bacterium. Classification (GTDB taxonomy): domain Bacteria; phylum Bdellovibrionota; class Bdellovibrionia; order Bdellovibrionales; family UBA1609; genus JACOND01. The sequence continues at coordinate 5,257 of JAPOOY010000148.1, read as the reverse complement.
ATTAAATTTGGTTCGGGTCAGAGTCATGTTCAAGTGCTTGGCTCCCGCTTCTCCTGCTGTAATAAAGGGCAGGTTAATGGTTGTCTCCTGAGTGGAGCTTAATTCTATTTTGGCTTTTTCCGCAGCTTCTCTCAGTCTTTGAAGAGCCATTTTATCCTGTAAGAGATCAATCCCTTCCTGTTTCTTAAAATCCTCTGCCATCCAGTTTAAGAGGGCCAGATCAAAATCATCCCCTCCCAACTGACTGTCTCCATTTGTGGCTTTGACTTCCACCACTTGATCGGCGATTTCAAGAATGGAAATATCAAAAGTTCCTCCACCAAAGTCATAGATAGCCACCTGGCAGTTTTCTTTTTTATCCAGTCCGTAGGCGAGAGCCGCCGCGGTTGGTTCATTGATAATTCGTTTGACTGTTAAGCCTGCAATTTGCCCGGCGTCTTTTGTAGCCTGTCTTTGGGTGTCATTGAAATAAGCGGGCACAGTGATGACGGCTTCCGTGATTGTTTGACCGGTATAGGTTTCAGCATCTTTTTTGAGTTTGGATAAGATAAGGGAGCCAACCTTTTCCGGTGAGATTTCTTTCCCCTTCACTTTAAAAATACAATTATCTCCTTTGGATTTTTTTTCCACTGAAAAAGGAAATTGCTTTATGGTGTTTTTGATTTCAGCAAAGGATCGGCCTATAAAGCGCTTTGCGGAGTAGATGGTATTTTCCGGATTGCTAACCGCTTGGCGTCTGGCAACCTGTCCTATTAAAACTTCGTCGGCTTTTGTAAAGGCTACAACAGAAGGAGTGGTATGGGAGCCTTCCGAGTTTGTGAGAATTTTAGGCTGTTCATTTTCTATAATGGCAACCACTGAATTTGTTGTTCCCAGGTCAATTCCGATAATTTTGCTCATAGTAAAGCTCCTTTATTAGTTGGTGTAGGTTGTTTGCATGAGTTCCTTGTTAAAAGCGGAAGATGTAAGTTCTTTTAGTGAAATTTGTTCAATTTTCTCCTGTAAAAACCAAAGTGGCTATCTCTATTTCAACTTGTTACTCGTGACCCCATTTCAACTCCTATAACACACAAACAGCTTAACTGCATAAAATGCCTATTATAAGCTAAGTGTTGAGACAATTCTCCTTTAGTCAAGATTTCTTATTAAAAAAGTTTCTGTTTACCGGGGAAGATAGAGCTTTTTTTCAATTTTGCGATTTCTCTCAGGAGTTCCTCCTCTTTTTTCTTCAGCTTTTTAGGTATTTCCACCTTTATTTCGCAGATCAGGTCTCCTCGGCGGGGGTCTTGAACACCTGGCAACCCCATTTTTGGAATGAGGAGAATATCATTAGGCTGTGTTCCCGGGGGGATGGTGAGTTTTTCCTCTCCACTTAAGCCTTTAATGATCTTCTCTGTACCCAGAAGAGCTTGGAGATAGGTGATAAGCACTTGTGTTTTCAAGTCTTTTCCCGATTTTTCAAAGACAGGATGTTTCTTTAATTGAATGTCCACATAGAGATCCCCATATAAATTGCCTGAAGCTCCAGGCTCTCCCTCTCCCTTCATACGGAGACGGGTTCCTGTAGTGACCCCAGGAGGGATGTTAACGGTGAGAGTACGCTTTTTCCTGGTTTTGCCTCGTCCATGACATTCAGCGCAAGGTGTTTCCAGGACAGCTCCCTGCCCTTGGCATTTGGGACAGACGCTGGAAAAGGAGAAAAACCCTTTTCTTTGAAAAATTTGCCCCTTTCCTTTGCAGGTTTGACAGGTGACTTTATTGGTGCCGGGTTTTGCCCCTGATCCTCTACAGGGGGAGCAGGCCACTTCTCCGTGGAAGGAGATTTTCTTGTTTACTCCCGTTAAGACTTCTTTGAGTTCCAATCCCAAATTGTATTTAAGATCCGCTCCTCTCCGGGAGGATGAAGACGAAAAACCGGAAGAGAAGATATTGTCAAATCCCTGACTGAAACCTCCTCCAAAAAAACCGGCATCTCCAAAAATTTCCTGAAAATGCGAGAAAATATCTCCCACATCCTGGAAGTTTGCTCCCTGGCCATTAAAGGCGCTATGGCCAAAACGATCATACTGAGAGCGTTTTTCCGGATCTCTTAGAACTTCATAGGCTTCAGAGGCTTCCTTGAATTTTTCCTCCATAGCCTTATCCCCCTGGTTACGATCAGGGTGATATTTAAGAGCCAGTTTTCTATAGGCTTTTTTGATTTCTTCACCGGAGGCCTCCCGATTAACAGATAAAACCTCATAATAATCCCTTTGGGACATAAGAACTCCTCACAGCTTAAAGTGCGGGCAAAAGGCTCCCGCGTCAAGTTTTGGCGATACATGTAATCATTCAGTTGTTCTTTTTTGCGGATTTGGCTGTTGGATGAGTTTTGGCGATACATGTAATCATTCAGAGGAGCAAAAGAGAAATAAAATGAATTTGAGCCTATGCTCTTTATGCTATATGATTGTCTCTTCAGGCTGGGTTAGCTCAATTGGTAGAGCAGCTGATTTGTAATCAGCCGGTTGGGGGTTCGATTCCCTTGCCCAGCACCAGCAGGGGAGATGCCCGAGTGGCTAAAGGGGGCGGTCTGTAAAATCGCTGGCTTACGCCTACGCAGGTTCGAATCCTGCTCTCCCCACCACCGTTTTTTTAACCCTTGTAATTACAAGGGTTTTTTTGTGTTCGGGAAAAATTTGCGTGATTTTAAAAACAGGTAAAACAAACCTCTTTCTGTATAGATTCAAAAAACAGCCCTTCTTTAAACTCAAAAAGCTTACTATATATTTGAGCTTCTGTATCAGGGGGATCAAAAGCCCCCTCAAAGTCATCCCACATAATTATCTTTTCACAACCCCGCTTAATTAAAACAGTGGCCCTGGGGACAGGCCCTCATCTCCTCTTGCTTAACCTGTTATGTTCTTTTTTCCGTTGGCTTCCCTATAATTTTGCCCTCCCTGGCTGGTTGAAAAAGATCGGGGGCCAAAGTAATTTTAACTGTTAAGGTAACACCAAATAATGCGCTTTTTCATTTCGCCATTCTTTAATATTGTTACATATTCTGCTTTGATTGATAGGCAATAAGTGAGTTTTCAATTTCACCAACTGAATCAATTGTTTGGATACATAGTCTGGATGCCTTCCAAAAGAAGCTTTGTTTAGAACCTCTTTTGTAATAACTTTTTCATTATAAGGTAAAAGAGATGACTCTTGGGATAAAGCTACTAGAAAATCAGCAATGACTCTGATAATCCCCTGTAACAAAGAAATAGGCCCAAGAAAGTATAAACCTCTTTGGAATCGGGTGTCACTGATTTCATATTCAGACTCTTTTAGCGAATAGAGCAGTATCTTATGATCAATTGATATATAAGACTGGTTTAATTTTACCAATTCAGATTTAAACCGAATTGCCTCATTATTATCGATAATGACTTGCTTTTCAAAATACTCAATCATATCAAACAATCTAACTCTTGAAATTTGAAACACATTCTTAGAAACCATGCCTGATAATCCATCTTCACATAAAAGAATTGTGTTGTCCTCATTATGAGCTGTCAACAAAGGATCAAGAAATTCTTTTCCAATAATCTTCTCCCATTGCATTTTTTTTCTTCTACTCATTATAAATGAATCAGATATGGATTTTATTTTACAATGTTCTTCACTCCATTTTTTTATTTTCATTAGGAAATTTAAATTCTCTGTTACTTTCTCCGGTGACATATAATCCTTGACCAGCCCGTTATTCTCGTCAGTGAAGACTGTTAGTAAGCCATCTTTGGAATGCGATTCTCTTTTTCGTATCAACTCTTTTAAAGAATCTATTGTGGGTTGACATACATAGAGATTGAACCCTCCTTTCTCCATATATTTTTCCAGTTGTATCCAATGAAGCACAATAAGAGCTGATAGATCAATAACAATATCAGATTTATTCTCTAAGTCTTTTTGACAATTTTCATTCTCTCCTCCGGTTATAGAGGATATGAATTTATGTTCTGACGACTGAATTAATCCTTCCATTACTTCAACAGGATGCTTTCCTATAATTCTTGACATAAAACCAATATTTATTTCACCTCTCCTATAGTATTTAAACAGTTCATTCAATTGCTTTTTCCGCTGTGGAGGATCTGACATAAATTTTTTAAGAATTGATGATAAACTCTCTGAGCTTGTGTCTGTTGGTACTGAAATTGTTCTCATGAAAGTATTTGACGGAAACTTTAAATTGGCTTCCTTTATGATCTCCTGAAATTTTTGAATATATTTGTTTTTAATTTCCATAATTTGATATTGCGCAACTCCAGATTGTATTATATCCCCTACTTTTTTCCCCAATAATTTTCTAGAAAGTTCATGATCCGGAGTGTATATATCGGCATCTTTCTCTATAGCAGGAATTTCCATTTCCTGGTGAGTGATTGTTTCTTTGATTTTTACATAACAATCTAAACTCACTTTATTCGGCGGAACCAGCCATTCATTATCTTGTCTTTTCCTAAAACTAACCAGCCCTATATATACATTTTGCAATTCTAGATTATTGGGGTTGTTTTTAATATTTTGATATTGAATCTCTAACGCTTTTTTGAGGTTTCCGACTTGACTATAAGCTATCGCAAGTTTGTTTATCCAATCAGATGATAATTTATTTAAATTAAACTGAGTGTTTAAAAGCTCCTTAGCTTTTGAGAGTTGTTCATTTCTTACATAGGCAAAAACCAAGTCTATTTTTATCAAGTCATTTTCAGAATTAACGCTAATAAATTTCTCATAACACTGTATCGCCTTTTCTCTGTTACCCAAACTTTCATAAATAAGAAATAAAATATTAACGGGTTCTGTTCTATGAGGAAACTCCTTAAGTAAATTTTTTGCCAAACTGATAGCTTTTTTGTTTTTTCCGTTTTCAAAATATGCGTGCAATAACTGAAAAATCTCAGGATGATGGTTAAGATTATTATTTGTCACTTTTTCCAAGAGAGATTCACTCATTTCATACATTTTTGAATAGTACAACTCATCCGCAAGATGTTTCATATCCCTAACATGCACATTATTTCTTTGTAGTAGATTATATGCTTCTTCAAGATATTGGATTTTTTTATCTGATTCCCCCTTATAGTTCGCAATTTTTGATTTCAAAATTAAATTGAATATATTATTCCCTTGATCTGCAATCAATGACTCTAATTCTTCTTCTGCTTTGTCTATTTTTTTAATGTTAATCAATCTGAAAATCAATAACCTTTGAGCTTCAATCTTA
>JAPOOY010000032.1 GCA_026713205.1 Bdellovibrionales bacterium | reverse complement strand
CCTTTTCAAAGAATAACCCTACACAAATAAAAAGTAACCCCATAGAGCCTATTTCAATTCATTTCATGCCCTTAGTCCTGCAATACTCTCAGCTTAAATTGTGTGGTTTTCTGTAAAATCAAGAAGACTTCTTTTCACTAAAAAACCATACAATTCAGATACATCTTAATATAATTAAGCGCTTTCAGGTTCCAAAAGATTATACTCCCTGGCCTTTAGAATAATAGAGGTCCGACTAAGCCCTAATATCTTAGCGGCTTTTGTTTTGTTTCCATTTTCCTTTTTAAGACATTGAGCAATCATTTGTTTTTCCAAAGTTCTGACAGCTTCTTTCAGAGACTGCCCTTCAAAGGAAACGGAAGAACCTCCTTTCCCCTCCGGCTGTTTGATTTTATGGGATAAATGTTCCTCTGTAATAACTTTCTCCCTCTCGTCTGATAAAACCAGCAGTTTTTCTATTTCATTTTCCAATTCCCTGACATTTCCAGGCCAGGAATAATTATAAAAATACTCTAAAACTTTTTTGGAAAGCTTTTTCTCCATTCCAGGAGTCAGTCTCCTGAGAAAATGATTTGTCAGAAGAGCAATATCCTCCGGGCGCTCCCTCAAAGGAGGTGTTTTTATATTAATGACATTTAACCGGTAAAAGAGATCCTGACGAAAAGCTCCCATCTCGGAAAGATCTTTTAAATCCTTATTGGTTGCAGCGATAATTCGTACATTAACTTTCTTTAACGCAGTTCCTCCCACAGGAAAAAAAGTGTTTTCCTGTAAAACCCTTAAAAGTTTTGCTTGAAGGGCCGGACTGGTGTCCCCGATTTCATCCAGAAAAAAAGTCCCTCCATGAGCCATTTCAAAAAGACCCTTTTTATCGCGAGAGGCACCACTGAAAGAGCCTTTTCTATGCCCAAAAAGCTCAGACTCCAAAAGATTATCATTAAAGGCTGAGCAGTTTTGCGCAATGAAGGGCATATCCGCTCGTGGAGACTGGGAATGAATGGCGCGAGCCACCAGTTCCTTTCCTGTTCCATGTTCTCCCTGAATGAGAATGGTGCTTTCAAATTTCCGAATTTTGTTCAATATTCCATAGAGAAACTGCATGGAGGGAGATTTTCCAACCAATTCTTCATATTGATGAGGTGACCTTTCCTCCATTAATTTTTCAATCAGGTGCTTTTGCTGCTGCCTCTCCTGAAAAAGGGAAAAACATTCCTCCGCCAATATTAAAAGAAGTTTTTTGACATAGGATAGATCGGTTTCATTCAATGTCTTCAGTTTTTTTAATTCTTTTTCAATCCACTCTGGAGGTAATTGAAGATACTGAAGAGCTTTTTCAAGGCGCGCTTCATTGTCATTCTTAAAACCCGTAGCTACAATAAAACCTTCATGTGTGGAATCCACTATGAGAGGAACTGCAAAAACATTAAAATGAACTTGTTTCCACAATGCCATAAAAGTGTGCCTTTTTTGTGACGGAAGCTGTTCTTTACAGGAATGTACGGAATCAATAAATCCTTCCCGAAACATCCTGGAACCCAGTAAAGCTTTAACAATAGAATTATTTATTTTAGTTTCATGATTGTAAAAAAGCCCGGAAGGGCTCTTTTCAATTAAAAATAAATCAATATTCCACCATTCAGAAAGCAAATCTTTAAATTTTTTTAGAACATGAAAACGACTAAATTGATTATAAAGCGACTCCATGGATATCTTATCGTAAAAACAAGAAGAAATCTTTACGAGAAAGTAATGTTACAAAATGATACAACTCCTCTTTTAAGTTAATAAATTGACTAAAAATGCCGACCTAATTAAAGACAGGCACTTTATATTTTAGAAACTTGGAGAAATATGATTCGCAAACAGGTTTTGACTCTTTCTTTCCTTGGCAGTCTTATTCTGTTATCACTTCTTTTATTTATATTTTATCAATCTCCTAAAAAAACCCGATCCCCTGATCGCGTCTCCCAAAAAAGACATCTCATTCTGGGACAACCTAATTTTATCGCTCCTCCGGAAAAAAACCTGGCAAAGCATGTGGAAAAGCAATGGAGTTTAAAGGATATAGAAATTCTGAAAGCCTGGCGTGAGACAAAAGGGCGACGGGACATTGTTGTGGCCGTCATTGACACAGGCATATACGCGGGGCACCCCTGTTTGAAACGAAATATCTGGAAAAACAAAAAAGAAATCCCCGGAAACAAAATTGATGATGACGGCAATGGCTTTGTGGATGACATATATGGATGGAATTTTGTAAGTAATAACAATAATATTCAAGACCGGCACGGTCATGGCACTCATATCGCGGGAATTATTGCAGCCACAGGGAAAACAGCAGCCACATCTGATTGCTGGATGATTGGAGTGGCTCCTAATGTCACTTTAATGGCTTTAAAATATTACGACCCGAGAAACCACAGAAATAATGTGAAAAACACCATTAAATCCATTGAGTATGCGGTTAAAAACGGTGCGGATATTATTAACTATTCCGGAGGTGGGCCGGGTTTTAACCAACAGGAAAGGGCGGCCATTGCCAAAGCGGCAGATAAAGGGATTATTTTTGTGTCCGCTTCT
>JAPOOY010000027.1 GCA_026713205.1 Bdellovibrionales bacterium | reverse complement strand
TTTTTTAATTACAAAAGATGAAATTCCAAAAATGGTTATTGAAACAAAATGGTCTGATGATTCTGTTTCTAAAAATTTAGAACTTATAACAAAAGATTTCCCCGGCATTAAAAAAATTCAACTTGTTAAAAATCTTAAACGGGAAAAAACTTTTCCTGATGGGACAGAAGTGCGCTCCCTTAAGTGGTTAGCTGGCTGGTAAAATCCAGCCGTATCTCTTAAATCTCCAAGAGGTATTCTACCTCATATATGTATTTTATTGCCAGAAAGACCATTATATCGTAGAAAACAGATATGACTGCGAAAAACATTTTGGAAACCGTGGGCAATACTCCTCTGGTAAAGCTTCAAAAACTGGGGAGCCATCTACCGGCAAATATTTACGCCAAATGTGAATTTTTTAATCCCGGAGGTTCCGTTAAAGATCGCATTGGCTGGAACATGGTTAAAACAGCGGAAGAAAACAAAACCATTTCCCCGGGTGACACTCTCATTGAACCAACCAGCGGTAATACGGGAATTGGTATTGCTCTGGCAGGCGCTGTTCGCGGCTATCGGGTTATTATTGTCATGCCGGAAAAAATGAGTCGGGAAAAGGAAGTGACCCTTAAAGCCCTTGGCGCGGAGATTGTCCGCACTCCCACAGAAGCCCCCTTTGACTCCCCGGAAAGCCATATCAGTGTGGCTCAAAAACTCCGGAAAGAAATTCCAAACAGTCATATTCTGGATCAATACAGTAATCCGGCCAATTTTAAGGCCCACTATGAAGGAACAGGTCGTGAAATCCTGGAGGACTTAAACAATCAGGTGGATATGGTTGTTATGGGAGCCGGGACAGGCGGAACTTTAACAGGTGTGGCTTTACGAATGAAAGAGACCTGCCCAAAATGTGAAATTATCGGCGTTGACCCTGTGGGCTCTATTTTAGCGGGAGATAGCCCTATCAAGCCCTATGAAGTAGAAGGTATCGGCTATGATTTTATTCCAAAGGTATTGCAAAGAGACCTGGTAACAGAGTGGGTGAAAACCAATGACAGGGATTCTTTTCAGACCGCTCTCCTTGCCATAAGAGAAGAGGGCCTGCTCTGTGGAGGTTCCAGCGGATCCGCCCTTTGGGCCGCATTGAAAACCGCCTCCCGACTGAAAGAAGGGCAAAACTGTGTGGTCATCCTTCCGGATGGAATTAGAAACTACATGAGTAAATTCCTGGATGAAAAATGGAGAAAAAACAAAGGATTGAATAGCGTTTCTTCGGCTTGAAACTTAAATCACAGATCCGCAACCCATACTTTCAATCACTTCATCAAAAGAGCGCCCTACACAACTCTTTAAATGCTCCAATGCATGAAGCGGATCATCAGCCTTATCATATGCTACTACTAAACAAATATTTGTTTTGTTGAGCCCTATATTTAAAAAAATTACATCCTCAAATGTCAAATAATCTTTAATAAAAATCTCTATTTCAGTAGTATTTGCTAAACACTTCTCAAACTCTAATAAATCGTTTGCCCGGGACTTCATGCAATGGATTGTGTTAGAGAGATGTCCGCACATCTCCCTCCTATAAGACTGTATTTGGTCTTCGGAAAGCCGATTACATTTTGATTCTGGTGAAAAACAATAAGGTGAAGAATCTAACGAAGAATTACCAGATCTTTGTGAATGAGCTGTCAATGAAACAAACAAAATCACTATAAGTGCCGCTAAATGCCTCATAGTATGACCCCTGTACTTTTAATTGCATACTTAACTGCATATTCGTACCTAATTCTTATATATCTCAAAAATTGTAAAAAAAGCAATTTAATTTTAGAAACTCTGAAATCTTTACAAAAACCCAGTTTTTTGAGAGAAAATTTTACAACTTTAGTCAAGTTTAGGCTAAGAAAACAAAAAAAAGCATCTAAGTCTTTCTAAAAAGAGGTAAGAAAGTTGAAAAATACATCCTCTTCCATACCTTTGACTTTTACAAAACCGTATTGGATTCTGACCAGCATATCTCAACAAAAAATCTTATCAGGTTTC
>JAPOOY010000048.1 GCA_026713205.1 Bdellovibrionales bacterium | reverse complement strand
GGTTAATTGTTATAAACAAAGAAACAGAGGAAATTTTTTTTCAAACAGTGAACATGCCCCTGGGAAAAGTTTTCCTTATAGATGGGGAATACTATTCCGCAGGATATGGCCGGACAGACACCCTCTCTATAAAAATGTCCTTGTTCCGGGATGGCTTTGTTCCCTTAAAAAAATACAACTCCAGTTATGTTATGGATATTCAAGGGGATGAGACTTTAAGTTTTGACGCTATGGGTGGATTGGATCAATTTCATCTCTATCTTAATGAGGAATTACTGACCGGGGCACGATCCACATCAGTCAGGGACACCCAGGGAAGAGCCTGGTATTTTAAACAAACAGGAGAAAACCGCACCCTCTATCGTGATCAAACCTCCTTATGGACTTATAAGGGATATTATGGTTTTCCTGTGGAAGCCAATGAATCAGAAGTTTATTTTCTAGCTCCAACTCTCTATGGATCCGGACTCTTTGTTTATAGTGAAAAAGGGGTATTCCGAATATCTCCTTCAGATACCATTGTATCAGCCCGGCAAATTGATAAAGATAAGTTTCTGGTTTGTGAAGTGAATAACAATTTTTTTGAGTATAAGATTATTCCTGTAAAACCTTTTTCCGATCAGCCCGTTCTCTATAGATATAATTTTCATAAAATAAATATTCAGGAAAAACCAATTTCTTCTCATATATCTTCCACCCTGAATCTGTTGGAAAGTCATTCTGAAGAGGAAGAGACTTCACAGGATTCTCAGAAACCTTCTCAAGAAACGGCGCCAGAGGAACATAATGTTTCTTATGAAGAAAAAGATTCCACGGAACAAAAATTCCCAACCTTTCAAGAAAACAAAGAATGGAAGATCTCTTCCTATCACTCTATTTTCAACCTGCGTTTGCAGGAGGTTGCTTTTGGATGGAATTTTGGGGATATTTTTCAAATTAAAAACCTAAAACCTGAAGAGCAGGATATTAGAAACATCTTTCAAATCAAAAATTTTCATCCTGAAAAATGGCCTTTTCATTATCGCTTGAATTTTACGGATCCTCTGGAGTATAGCTTTTTATCCACACAGGGAAAGCTGAGTCAGAAAAATCGGCTCTTTCTCACTGATTATGAATATAGACGGTACCGACTTGTCTGGCGTTTAACTTATCAAAAAGGATGGGGGCTGAAGAAATCAGCCTTTATTAACAGCCATTATTTTCTCACAGGGTTAAAGTATCCTCTTATAAGAAAAGAAGACTGGAGCGTTTCTATTGCCGCCAATGGAGCTTTAAAGACGATTCAAAAAAATAAAGAAGCTTTACACCCCTTTATAATTCATAACCTGCAACTCAATTTTAATTTCAACAGACACTATCCTTTTGCGCTCTATGCTTATAGAAAGATGAATCTTATTTTACATTATAAAAATGAATATGATGTGAACAAAAAGGTATTTCATCCTGCTTATGGCCTTCAATGGAATACAGAAAACGAGCTGATACAATCCTTTTATATGTTCACTGAAGGAGAGTTGTGGAAAAACAAAAGGAATGAAGGCTTAATATCTTCCTTTTTACTGCCTGGGAAGCCAGGCCCCTTCTCCTTCCACTCCTTACCCGGAGGAGTCAATGAAAAACAAAGGATGACAAACTTTCTGTCCACCTCCATTTATTTCAAAAAAGTTATCAATCAGTCTTTCTATCCTGTTTATTTTCCTTTGGCCTTAAGACGCTGGGCGCCTTTTATTGGTTTGTCATCACTTTTTTCTCTTAATTCGCATATCCAACCTCCTTCTCATCCCGAAAATACAACCCGACAAAAACAAGCCTCTGCATTAACCTCTGATTTAGCTAATAAGCCTTTTTGGTTTTCTTATGAGCTTCTTTACACTTTTTTAGGGGGAGAAATGGAGTTATTGGCTAATCATAAAGCTTTGGCTTATCTGGGACTCTCCGGAGGACTTCTCTGGAAAAAACCAGGTAAAAAAGAAACATCGCTCCCTGCCTTTCAATGGGGAATTTATTTAAAGGCTCAATTCTAACTGTTTGATTCGCTGTTCATTTTCTCTTAATCGTTCTTTAATATGCCGCCGAACGGATTCCAGTCGGCTATACTCTAAAAGCTCTTCAAGAATTTGCCGAGCTATTAAAAGTTTTCCTGATTCTTCATACTGTTTAATAGATAGATCATAAAGCCAGGGAGGGCCTCCATTTTGTGCCGCCTTTAAAAAGAGTTCCGCGCCTTTTTCCCTATCTTTCATTTCCAATAAATAATGATAGCCTGCATTAAAAAACAATTTCCAATTGTCTGGAAACCTTTTCATACCCTTATCATAGATTTTTTGAGCGCCTTCCCTATCTCTCATTATAACACTCATAATAGAACCGGAAATAAGATAGGGCGCTAAAAATCGGGGGGCCAGCTCTGTTAATGTATCCGTCATTTTATAAGACCAGCCCTTTTTACATTGATAAAGACTCTTTCCAGCATATTCAGGGATTCCCTGCTGTGCGTTACAAAAGTCCACATTTTGAATGAGACGAATCCACAAAAAATCAGCGTATAGATCGGAAAATCCAAAAGAAAAGTGTTTGATGAGAGTGGGAGGAGCAAAATAGATAGGCTTGTTTGCCTCCTCTAAATATTTATTATTTAGAAAAAGAGTTCCACTGTAAAATAAAATTGCAAGAGAACAGAAGAAAAGAGCGACATGATCTTTTGCCAGCAATTTGTTTTTCAGGTAATGAATGAAACCACCTCCTCCAAATAAAAAAATTCAAGGACATCAAATACTGTTCAGATTTATTATACTAATGTCAGTTTTTTGAACAATCAATTTTCATTAACCTAACCAAAAGAGGACTGGAAGTTCCTTTTTCCCTGAATTATTCCTGAAAATTGAAAGTCTCCGCCAAGCAATGAAAAAACTCAAAAAAGCTGGTTTTTTCCCATGCTCCTGTTATAATTATACAAGCTGTGAAAATGAACCAAGTCTTTTCAAAAAAACATCCAAGAGGATTTAATTTCGTAGAAATGATGACCGCTTTGGGCATCGCCGGTATTTTAGGTGTCACCGGACTTAATTCCTATCGCAAACAAAGGCATCAGGCCCGAGCAGCGCAGGCGCAGTATAATCTCTCAAATATTTATACAGCGGAAAAAAACTTTTACACTCAATGGAACGCTTATCATGAAAATCTCTATATTATCGGCGCCATCCCCGAAGGGGAACTTTGGTATGATGCCGGGTTTACAGATACTCCTGTTGGAAGTGATGGAAATCTGCCTCATTATCCCTGGCAAAACAAATTAACTTCCCACCATTGTAATACCTTTCATCAACTCTGCACCTTTGAATGTGCGGATCTCATTTCTCCTCCTTACAGTCCTGTTCTCTATGGCAAACCCGGAACTTATGCCGGAAACTCCTATCAGGGAATTACCTGTAGTGTAATAGGGGGAAGCTCGCGTGTTGCAAGTTATACGGGATATGGCGCCAGCGCAACCAGTTTTAAAGCTCTGGCTACTGCTGAATTAAACTCATTGGATCAATGGACCATAAACGAAAAACAGGAAGTCAAACATATAGTTGACGGAACAGGGAACTAAAAAGTCCTGTAGAATACAGGAAATTGATGAATCAAGCTGTCTAGTTGAAATGGGGGTCACGAGCAGTCTATTTACTGGAAGAAAAAGGGTGGTAGAATGGGAAGATATAATAAATCAGCGGATAGCGCTGTTTTGGAGGAGATTAAAGAAGTGCTGAAAGATCGGCCTAGCTATGGTTATAAGCGTGTGACAGTGATGTTAAATAGAATGCGTGTAAAAAAAGGTTTGGAACAGTTTAACAAGAAGAGGATTTATAGGGTTATGGATAAAAATGGTCTTCTTTTAAATAAAAAGAGATTTATTATCAAAGAAAAGAGGACGGGTGAGATTATCACCAGTTGTTCAAATATGAGATGGTGTTCAGATGCTTTTGAAGTGTGTTGTTTTAATAGTGACAGAGTGTATGCAGCTTTTGCCTTGGATTGCCATGACAGAGAGTGTCTGGCTTATGTGGTTCGCAATCGTCCTCTTTTATCGGAAGACATTCAGGATTTAATGTTGCTGTCAGTAAAAAAGAGATTTAAGAGCTTAAAAGCGCCAAGGCGAATACAGTGGCTCAGTGACAGGGGTGCAATATACCGTTGCCATGAGACCGTGAATAAAGCTCGCCATTTAGGCTTAAAGAGCTGTTTTACGGCTCTCCCTATACGCCTGAATCTAATGGGATGTCAGAGGCTTTTGTGGCAACAATGAAGAGGGATTATATCTATACTTCTAACTGCAGTTCAGCTCAAACAGTTATGAAGTTATTTAAGAATTGGATTGAGGACTATAATAATGTAGCTCCTCACTCAGGATTGGGCATGAAAAGTCCTGTAGAATACAGGAAATTGATGAATCAAGCTGTCTAGTTGAAATGGGGGTCACGAGCATTGTAACAGATTTTCTTATGAAAAAGAATGACTGGCGCTTTTTGTATCCTTTTGGAACATTCCATTGATATCTTCCAATTTTCTCACCTAAAAACCGCTATTTCCAATAGTTTTTATAAAAAAGGCTGGGGATTACATGACAATCCTATGAAAAAATCCATTCTGTATAAGAGGCAGTTTTACACTTTATTTCCCTTTTTTACATTCTCTGCTACACTTTAGAAGGGAAAATCATTCAGATGCTTTTAAAAAGAACATTTTCAAATGGATTTAATTTTATAGAAATGATGACGGCTTTGGGCATTGCCGGCATCTTGGGTGTAACAGGATTGAATTCCTATCGGAAGCAAAGACATCAGGCTCGCACTGTACAGGCGCAGTATAGTCTCTCAAATATTTATGCGGCGGAAAAAAATTTTAAGACCCAATGGAAAGCTTACCATGAAAATCTATATATCATCGGCGCCATCCCCGAAGGGGAACTTTGGTATGATGCCGGATTTACAGACACACCGGTTACAGTCCCCCATTACCCCTGGCAGAGCAAGTTAACCACCGCAGCCTGCAATACCTATGATCAAATATGTAATAATGACTGTGCCAATGCTGTAAAAGGCACTTACACTGCCTCTTATTACGGAGGCTTTACATGTAAAGTAAAAAGTTCGGTCAAAGTCAAAGGTCAAACAGGATATGGCGCCACGGCAACAGCCTTTGAAGCCCTTGCCAGAGCTGAACTCAACTCACTGGACGAATGGACCATAAACGAAAAACAGGAATTAACACACAAAACTGACGGAACAGGGAATTAAAAAGCCTCCAACTGTAAGCCTGAAAAGTTTTCATACCGATCGTGTTTAAAATTTCATGAACCTAACTGATATTATAGAACTCCATCAAATAATCCTTTTAATTCAGGATTAACTTTAAAGAAATTCTGGTTCCTTTTTTTGTCAAAATACAAGGTGTAATCTTTTAATTCTTTAAGATATTGGCTGTTATCTTCACTGAACATGTGATTTATTTGCGCCTCCATGCTGGTCTTCATCTTTCCTGAAAATTCTGAAGACTGCTTGTAAAGTTTTTCAGCCACCTTATCCTTATATTTCTTTGGCAAAACTGTTGTGCTTAGAAAACGAGGATAAGTCACATGAGTGGGATTGATCCATGCTTGTTTATTAAAGGGGGTGGAAGCATATTTATTCCAGTTTTCTATCCACCATTTAAAACTTTCTCCCATACAAAGAATATTATTTACACTGATTGTGCTGCGAAGGCCAATCCGAAGATCTAATTCATGAGTGAGTTTAAAAAATGATTTTATAACCCGTTCCGCCGCTTCCCATAGACTGGGATACCTGACTATTTCCCATGTTTCTTTAATGCCGTCAAAACTGGCCGCAATTTCTATGTATTTAAATTTTTTCCATTTCTCGATTAAAACCGGCTTAGGTTGTATGGTTAAATTTGTGCTGTAATTGAGAAAAATATCACTTGCATCTTTTGTCTTTAATATTCTATCCAGTAATATAAAATGATCTTTTATTATCAATGGTTCCCCGCCGGTGAATTTGATATGAACAATATCTTTTAAAAAGGAATTAATCACATTTATATCGTTTTTCATTTTTCTGTTCTTACTGAAAGTAAATCCATAAAAGTCTTTTTCCTCTTCAAACCACTTAGACGAGTATCGGCTATCGCACATCCGGCAAATCAAATTACAGTCATTTGAAATAGCCACTTCCAGCCATTTTATTTCCGGAGATTGAATGTCAGAAATCAGTTTTTCCGGAGATAAGTTCGGCATAGTATTATTATACAATTCCCTTAAACTTTTTT
>JAPOOY010000241.1 GCA_026713205.1 Bdellovibrionales bacterium | reverse complement strand
TGTTAATTTACCGTTCACTAAACATCTAAAAAAACAGAAAGGAAAAAATCAAAGAAAAAATTTTAAAAAGATTTATATGCCATGCATAAATATCTTTTTTATAGGAGAGGGAACAAGTTATTAACGGGATTGAGAGGTTACCAACGGGAACTACAAGGTTATGAACGGTTACCAGCGGGAACTACAGAGAAAAATGAAGAAGATTTTATTATCCGTTTTTATCGGATTTTCCAACTCAATAACAAAAAATATGCTTATAGATTCAAGAAGATATGCTAATACAAGGGGTTTCTGTGCATCATGACGATTTCAAGATATTCTCAACTACATAATTTAAATGAATTTTTACAACTTTGAAATTAACTTTAGGATCCTTTTTTTTTCGTGGTTTTTCAGATATACATTTATAGTTAAGGTTTTTATAACCAAAAAGATTCCCATACTTTCCAGGTTTTTTATATTTTTTCTGTAAAACTTCTACAAGTTTCCCTCCTGCTTTTTCTAGTCCTTTGTATTTATGTCCTTGAGTTAATTTGCTGATTAAATTTTAACATAGAGCTTGGGAGTTCAATATGTTTCTTTCCAAAATAAAAAAATCTACTAAAAATTAACACTGGATCGTCCCTAAAAAGTGGACAGTTAGTAGGCATCATTTTTCATACTTCTCAGGCCATCAAAAGATATCCCATATCTTTTGATTATCAAGAGCAGAATGAACCCGCCTTGTATTATAAACCCCCTCAATATAATCAAAGCACTCTGATTTTCAATAACTAATAACTTCCGTCAAAGAAATCTTCGGTTGTCATGAACCTTCTTTAATTTTATCGATCACCAGCATTTTTAGTCCTTGCCTTTCAAAGACCTTACCCTTTACTCTCACCTTGGATTCCATATATTTTAGCAAAGGTTTGTAAGCTTCCACCAATGATTTGTGACCATCTCCAGACACTTGATAGATCTGTCCATCTGACAAAAGACCAATAGGTAGACCTTTTTCAGCACAATCTTTTGCACAGGATCGATGACTCTTTCCCTTTGATCCATGTTTGATAAAACAAGTCAGGCCAATTAGTTCTCCAGAAATGGTAATTGGTTTTCCATCCATTGCATGATGGCCTTTATGCATGTTTTTTGAGTTATGATCGTTGTGATTGCTATGATCGTGCTTTTTGTTTTCTGCAATGCTCTGAGCTGACAATAATGCAAGAAAAGCAGTTGTTAAAATAATTGCTTTCATTTTTTCTCCTCCTTTTTGGAATTGATTAGTTTCAAACCACCCTCGACCCATTCGATGATAGCTTTTTTGTCATTTTTGTTTAGTGAAGAACGCCAATGCATAATTTTGTATCTGAAAGGTGGCATAGCCCCCTCCCTTACAGTCTCAGCTAATGCCTTTAAATCATCTTCCGGTGTGCCGTGCCCTGAAAACGGAAAATCATTTGTCATATCCATATGCTCTTTAGCTTCTTTTATATCATATAAAATTAACTGTTTCGGACCTGGTATTTTTGAATACCAGGGAAGCGGATTGCCAGTACCGTGGCAGCTTAGGCATTTTTGTTGAAATATTGGTTTTACATTCTTCAGATAAGACGAGTTGATTGATTTCATTGTTTCCTTTGGGATTTTTTTGGAGATAACTTCCCATCCATCATCATCAGTCTCGTGCTTTTCATCTTTATGAGCAAGGATTATTACCGGCAGGAAAAAAATTAAAATCCATTTCATATTTTGTCACTCTTTGTTATCTCCGGTTTATTCAACTCCCTTTCCCGCCAGAGTGCAAAGATGGCTGGATAAACAAGAAGTTCTAAAAGAAATGAGGTGAAAATCCCTCCTACCATTGGAGCTGCCATTCGTTTCATTACATCAGCTCCACTGTCTGCAGTGCTTGCCCAGAGAATGGGAAGTAAGGCCATAAAAGTTGTAAGCACAGTCATCATTTTAGGTCTAATTCGTTTTACAGCTCCGGAATGGATAGCTTCTTTTAAATCAGAAAAATCCTTCATCTTTCCGGCTTTTTTCTTTTTTTCGTAAGCAAGATCAAGATAAAGAAGCATATAGATCGCAGTTTCCGCATCTATTCCAAGTAGGGCGATTAACCCCACCCACACGGCAACACTCATATTGTAGCCTAAAAAGTAAAGAAGCCAAATTGCGCCGATAGCAGAAAACGGAATTGCAAGTAAGACAATTGATGTCTTTATTGCCGAATTCGTATTTATATAAATAAGTATCAGGATAATAAGAAATGTAATTGGCAAAACAATTTTGAGCTTCTCTTTTACACGCCCTATGCTTTCGTATTGGCCGCTCCATGTAAGCGAGTATCCCGCTGGCAGTTCCAGTTTTTCATTAACGATTTTCTTTGCTCTTTCAACAAAACCTCCCACATCAGAGGTATGAAGATCGACATAGACATAACCTGTAAGAAGACCATTATCGTTTCGGATCATGCCAGATCCGTTTAATATTTCAATCGTTGCTACTTCTGAAAGTGGAATCTGGTATCCTTTAGGAGAATCTAAAAGGATACGTTTAATATCTTCCTTATTTTGTCTAAATCCTCTGGCATATCTGACATTGACCGAATATCTCTCCCTGCCTTCAATAGTGGTTGTAACATTTCTGCCGCCAAGAGCTGTAGCGAGTGTTTCTTGTGCCTGATTAATAGATATTCCATGTCTTGCCAGGGCCACACGATTAAAGTTGAAGTCAAAAAAGAAACCTCCCGACACACGCTCTGCAAATACACTTCGTATGCCTTCCACTTCGCTCATAATCTTTTCTATTTTGACACCGAGGCTTTCAATCTCTTTAAGATCAGATCCGGAGACCTTAATTCCTATAGGAGTTCGGATTCCTGTAGTCAACATATCAATGCGGCCTTTAATCGGCAAAGTCCAAGCATTCGTTAGGCCGGGAAATTTCATTTTTGTATCCATCTCTTTTATGAGTTCCGCCCAACTCATAAAATTAGGAGTGATCAGATGAAAGGGCCATTCCATGAAATCAGGTAAAAATGAATACCAACGATTAACCTTTCGCCACTCACGCTGATCTTTCAAAACAATCACTGTCTCCATCATAGAAAGTGGTGCCGGGTCTGTAGCTGTTGCAGCTTGTCCGGCTTTTGCATGAAAACTTAATACTTCAGGGAAGCTTTTTAAAATCTTATCCTGTCTTTGAAGTATGTCTTGTGCTTCTGTGACCGAAATTCCTGGCATAGTGGTTGGCATATACAGAATAGTGCCTTCATTGAGAGGTGGCATAAATTCCGATCCCAGTTTGAAATAAATGGGTACAGTTCCAAGAATCATTAAGAAAGCTATTGTCACGACTTTCTTTCTGTTATCCACGACCCAGTCGACGACAGGACCATACAGTTTAAACAAAACTCTGCTGATTAGATGCTTCTCTTCCGAATGTTTATTTGTATTAAAAAGAAAATTAATTGATTTCGTAAACCAAGTTGGACCTTTAGTAATTTCTTTTGTTTTGTTGAAGGTGATGATTAATGCGGGCACCAAGGTAATAGAGAGAAAAGCCGCCACAAGCATGGCCAATGTTTTCGTGTAAGCCAGTGGTTTGAAAAGTCTTCCTTCTTGTGCTTCAAGCGCAAAGATCGGCAGGAATGAGACCGCTATAACAAGCAGTGAATAGAAGCTTGCAGGTCCCACCTCTTTAATGGCGGATATAATGACCTCATTGACCCCTTCCTTTTGGTTTTCGATTCTCCATTCTTCAATTTTTTTATGACAGTTTTCAACAACTACAATAGCAGAATCCACCATTGCCCCTATGGCAATTGCAATACCTCCAAGTGACATGATGTTGGCTGAGACATCCATTAGATACATAAAAATGAATGAAATAATCACTGCTGTTGGCAATGTGATAATAGGAATCAAAGCGCTTGGAAGATGAAGTAAGAAGATTAGAATGATAAAAGCCACTACGATCATTTCTATGATTAACTTATGGGTTAATGTTTCAACCGAGCGTCTAATCAAGTGACTTCGATTATAGGTCTCGACAATTTCAATGCCTTCCGGCAAGGAGGGTTTCAGGTCTTTTAGTTTCTTATTGATTCCATCAATTACGCTATTTGCATTTTCGCCAAATCTCATGATCACAATGCCACCCACAGCATCACCCATACCGTTTAAGTCGCCTACACCTCTCCTGATCTCCGGTCCTTCTGCAATTTTAGCGATGTTCTTTACATAAATAGGAACGCCATTTTTATTTACTCCTACAACAATATTTTCTAAATCTTTTCGAGTCTTGGCATAACCTTTGGCGCGAATCATGTACTCTGTTCCTGCAAATTCAATGACCCTGGCACCTGTTTCACTATTTCCTTGTTGGATGGCTTTTGTTACTCTTGAGAGAGGAATATTATAGGCCTGTAAGGATTCCGGATTAACCTGGACTTGGTATTGATTTTCAAAGCCCCCAAAAGAAGCAACTTCTGCAACACCCGGCACAGATTGTAGTTGATATCTTAAAAACCAATCCTGAAAGGATCTTAAGTCAGCCAGTGAATTTTTTCCTGATGTGTCTTTGAGTGCATACTGATAGACCCAACCCACTCCCGTTGCATCAGGACCAAGTTCGGTTTGAACTTCTTTTGGCAGACGAGGGATAATTTTTGAAAGATACTCCAATACCCTTGATCTTGCCCAGTAGATATCAGTTCCGTCTTCAAAAATAACATAGACATAAGAGACCCCGAACGCGGAAAGCCCTCTAATATCTTTGACCTTCGGAACACCCAGAAGACTTGTGACAATCGGATAAGTTACCTGATCTTCAATAATGTCCGGGCTTACATTCCATTTGGAATAGACAATCACCTGTGTATCCGAAAGATCCGGAATGGCATCAATCGGAATTTTCTCCATACTGAACCAGCCACCAACAAGAAGAGCTGTGACAGCAAAGAGAGTAATAAATCTGTTTTTAGCGCAGAGTTCAATTATTTTTAAAATCATTACAATTCCTGTTAATGATTGTGTTCGTCAGATGAAGTTCCGTCTTGAATTACCGCTTTCAATCTTGATTCGGAATCCAACATAAAATTCCCTCCAATAACAACTTCTTCGCCAGGCCTTAAACCTTTACTAATAGCCGCATCATTATCGGTTTCAAGAATCACACTCACTTTTCTGGGTTCAAATCTTCCCGCATCCTTTTTGACAAAAACAAATACCTCTCTTCCCGTATCCATAATGGCTTCCAATGATACGGATGTATGCTCTCCTACCGGAGCAAAGATAGTTACATTCACATAAGACTCAGGTCGAATGGAATCATCCGTCTTTAAAAGTTGAATACGCACCTTTGCTGTTCTTGTATCAGGACTGATCACCTGATCAACAGAGATTACCCTAGCGGGAAGAATCTTGCCCTGTAAGAAGTTGGCGGTTATCTGAACGGATAGACCTTTTTTAATATAAGGCAGATCCACTTCAAATATGTCAGCATAGATCCAGTTATCCTGTCCTTTGCCGCTGACTAATAATCCCTCCGATTGAAAACCCTTTTGAGCCAAGTCTTTAATTTGGCTATCAGAGAGACCTAAAACCTTAAGTCGGACTTTAGAAGAGTTAATCATCTGTCTTGTATTTCTTCTCACATCAGATAAGGGGGAGCTTTTCACCCGGCGCCATTGTTTAAGAGCTTCCAGATATTCATTTTGTGCGGTGTAAAGATCCGGATCAAAAGCAATTCGTCCCGGTGCTCGAATCGACTTGAAAAGCTTCTTTTTTTGAGCCTTAGCAGTCTTTATTCCAATCATTTGTTGTTTTCTTAGTGAGAGCTTAAAATCTGTATGGCCGTCAGGAGTTGTCTTAGAGGGATCTTCTGACTGACTAACATCTTCCCATTCATCAGTCCCTTTTTTTTTGTGCTTCTCATGATCGTGATCCTCATCCTCTTTAGAGTCTTCTATTGGAACAAGGTCCATGCCGCAAATGAGGCAGGCGCCAGGCTTGTCTGAAGTAATCTGTGGATGCATGGGACAAATATATTGGGAAGATTTCTTTTTTATCATTTCATTATACTCATGTAAAGTGGTGTTTGTGTCGTGATATTTTCTTAAGAACCACCAGGATCCACTACCCACAAGAAGAGCAACTATTAGCATGATTATTTTTATTCTCATTTCTGCACCTCATGTTTCATTGCCAAATCAGAAACTGTGAACCCCAGTTGAGTTTCAAGTTCACTTAAGAGACTGACATATTGTTTAAGTGATTGATAGAAACCTGTTCTTACCCGATAAAGTGATCGTTCGCTATCAAGAAGATCCAAAAAAGAGGTTCTGTTTGCACGGTAAGCTCCGCGAATAGAGTTGTAGGCTCCCTGAGCTTGCGGAATAAGACTTGTTTCATAGATTTTTAAGGTTTTAAAACCAATGAGAACTTTACCTTTTAGCTCTTTAACTTTGGCGATCATCTTTTGAATGGTGTCTATTAGATGGTATTCTTGAGCAATGAGTTTTGATGAAGCTGCCGAGCTTTCGGATTCTGTTTTCCAAAACCAAAGTGGAACTGTGATTCCAATTGAATAACTTTGTGAATCTTCAGGAACGCCTGAAATTCTTTGTTGGTATTGAAGGTAAAAATCAGGAACATACTTCCATTTTGATAATGAGCTTTTATATTCAGCTTCTTTTAATAAATGAGCTTGTGTTTTCACTGTTGGAGATTTGTCTTGTAATTTAGATGTTAGTTCTGACAGAGAATCTGCAACTCGATTTGAATAAAACTTCGGAGGTGTTATTTTAAGATTAACTAAGTCGATTTTTTCGAATGTATGCTCATTGATCACAGATTTTAGAGTGTCTTGGAGAGTTTCCTCCTCTTGTCTAAGGCGCATAAGCTCTAACTCCAGTTGAGTCAACTCAAAGTGAGCTTTCATTGAATCGCCTTGAGGAGATTTGCCTGCGGCATACTTTTTCTCTGCTACTCGTGCAAATTCTTTAACTGTTTGCATATTAGCTTTTGTTAATTGGATGATCTTTTGAGTTGAGTAAATGGCATAATACAAAGAAATGACCTGTTGCCTGATCTCTAATTTCTTCATATCGAGCTTTGATTTAAAGCTCGCGGCGCGACTGCTTTGTACTTTTGCTTGAAGAATGTACCTAACAGGAAATTGAATCTTCTGAATGATCGTGCCGTACTGTGTTCGACTGTTTCTGTCAAGTGTGGATACACCGATCGTTGGATCATCAAGTGTTGCCTTAGAGATAACCAATGATTTTTCAGCATTTAAGCTATATTGGCTTACTGCTATGCTCGGATTATTTTTATAGGCAAGATTAAGAATTTCTTCGAGAGACTTGAATCCCGCCGCAAAGCTCATTTTGTAGGCAAATGAGATTATCATGGCAATTACAAAATATTTCGGTATCATCTTATTTTCTCCTAAATCTTCTCATACGGATGCATATGAATTTATTGATTTTTTGCACTTTTGTAAAATATCCTCTCTTGACCTTTGGTATGTCCCTCTTTCCGGCCCACCGAATTTTGATGCATTGCTTGATGCTTAGAAACTATCCATATATGAGGGACATACCACTTCAACTTGAATTACGAGGGATACCAAAGATTTGTGACAAAAAACTTATCTTTTTAACAAAACTATAGTATTTTTAATTAATTGTACTTTTTCCTGATATTTTTGAAATTTTTGTCACAAAATCAGCCTTTTGACTGTAATAAGAGATAGAGGATGGCTAATCCGTTTTCACATTTAGAAGATGATAAGCTCATGGAGCTTTATAAAAATGGTGAAAATATGGCTTTTGAAGTTATTTATTCAAGACATAAAGATCGTGTTTACTCTTATTTATATAAAAGATTCACGGACCTAGCTCTCATTGAAGATACTTTCCAAAGCATTTTTACTAAGTTTCATAAATCGAGACATCTTTATAGTTCTGAGCACCTGCTAATAAAGTGGATTTATACAATATGCCGAAGTGAACTTCTTGATGCTGTTAAAAAGAATAAAGTTTCTTTAGTTGAGCTTAAGGAAGAACATATTGTTTCAACTCCAAAGGAAAACGAGGAGTCTATAAATCTAGATAAAGAAAAATCATTATCTATAAAAGAAAGGGAAGCTTTGAAGTTA
The DNA here is from genome assembly GCA_026713205.1 of Bdellovibrionales bacterium. GTDB lineage: Bacteria > Bdellovibrionota > Bdellovibrionia > Bdellovibrionales > UBA1609 > JACOND01. Next base: position 1,474 of record JAPOOY010000241.1, on the reverse strand, counting down.
AGATATTTTTCTGATGAAGATTTTGCAGAAATTTCTAGAAAACTTGAAACTTCTGAAACTAATTCAAGAAAGTTAGTATCTAGAGGCTTAAAGAAGTTAAGAACTAAATTTTTAAGGGTAACCAATGATTAATTCTAATAAGTATAAAGACTTTCTAAACTTCATACACTCAGATGGCGTAAACCCTCCGGATGAGTTAAATAATAAGATACTTGATTATGTGAAACATGAATTAAACCCAAGTCATAAAATAGTTTTTGGAAAACTTCTAAGTATTCAAGTCTTTATTGGTTTTTTCACCCTCATTTTTTGCCCACAATTTAACCTGAGCCTTACAAATAACTATGAGTTATTTCACTATCTTCATCATAAATTTGGAGAAAGTATATGTATGTCCATTTGTGGCTTAATCTTTGTCGGAAGTGGAACGCTACTGGCAGCATATATGTTAAAAGTTGGCGAAATTAGAAAGATTAAAGACTCTCAATTCCTGTACTATTTTTCTATTGTTTCAATTGCTCTCATTACATTTTTACTTATAGGTGCAGATGTTTATTTAAACCTTGCCATATTTTGGTTTATTGGTGCATATGTTGGTGGCTTAGTTTTATTTAAAATTAATCGAGTCATACGAAGAAAAGTATTTAACTACTAAGAATTTGAAGATAGTTGGTAAATCTATTAGCCCTTCTAACACAGAGAAATTTTTGTTATGCTTGGATTTGTCCGTGGCGATCGCATCTAAGAGAGGATTTATCGCCTCTGCCGACGGCTTTTTCTTTTGCCACAGAAGCGGGAGTGAATATCTTGGTAGCTGAATTGAAAACCTCTAAGGGAGAGGCCTGTTCAACGGAAACAGGAATGATATCCGTCAGAGCTTGAAAAGTAAAGCCACTTTTTTCCCCAGGCAAGAAAGCAACTCCACCGCTGATTTATCGGAAAAGGGCCTTAACAGAATTTCATTTTTCTCTCCGCAGCTCATTAAATGCTTGAGTCTTCCTCTGTTGTAAGTAATGTGCCGATACAAGTCAGAAATTTCCACCCTGTCAAGAAGAAAAAAATTTGATTAGGTGAAAACTCAGATTCCCCTTTGACCACACATATGGAATATCACCAAGGTCTTTTAGGTTTATTTTCAATTAAAAGCTTTTGGTTTAAAATCTTTTTTATTGACAAGGCTGGCGCTGTCTCCTGTAGCTCGGATAAGAAATAAACCCTCTTCTTCCGCAAGCAGATGAGCTTTATTCTCACTGTTTAGATAAGCTACAGCTCCATAGACTGTTTCAGACTTGTATCTTGGAAAAAAATTTTTAAAATCTTTCAGTGTTTCTAAAAAAACATTTATATCTTTTGGAGTTAAATTAGTTTTTACTTCTACAACCACAACTTCTGTTCCATTAGCAACAATAATATCAACCTCCCGCCTCTCAATACGGCCATCCGGTTTTCTCCATTCTGATTGAGAACGGGTATG
>JAPOOY010000176.1 GCA_026713205.1 Bdellovibrionales bacterium | reverse complement strand
TATTTGGAAAGAACAAGCGCCAGGCAGTATGTTGGCCAACTGAGTAAAATAGGTGGAAAATTCGTTTTTGAGTATAATGAAACCTACCAATACAGCGAAAACGCCCTGCCTTTTGGACCGGATCTTCCTATCAGTCAAAGAAGACACTCTTCTTTAAAGTTGTTTCCTTCTTTTGCGGATCGCATTCCCTCCAGAGAAAATCCGGCTTATGAAGAATACTGCCGATCTGTTGGTATCAGCCCGTCGGAAAAAAACCTTTTTATTCTTCTGGTTAAGTTAGGACGAAAAGGCCCTTCCTCTTTTATTTTAGCTCCTGTTTCTGAGGAATCTGATTTTTCAAGAGAGGATTTAAAACAATTCCGTAAAGATTTGAATCTCTCCATAAGGGAATTTGCTGAATTGTTTGATGTCTCTTCAGCAACAATTTACCGGATTGAAAACAACAAATCCAGTGGTAAAAGCACTTTAAAGAGGATAAAAATTTACTTTGATTCTCCTGAAAAAGCCCTTGAAAAAATAAAACACACAGGCTGTAAAATAAATGACAACAAAAGAAGTTTCATCCAGACTTTTTTAAAATCAAAATTTCAGGAAAAATTGATAGGATACGGCCTGTTTACAGTAAAAGCAGAAGATATTCAAAAATGCTCTCCTGAACAAGCAATAGAACTTTTAAGACGATTGATGCTTTTAGAGTGCAGCCATTATGGTATCCCTGGAAACAGCGTTCATATTTCTTCCAATGTTTCTGTAACAGATGGCGGACAAGATGGACTGGCGGTATGGAAGCAGGGGCCAGTGCAAACAAACTATTTTCCCCGCCGGTACAATTGTTTTCAAATCAAAGCAGTTCCTCTTTCTCCTTCTAAAATTATTAAAGAAATATATGAAAAACAGAATCTAAAAAAATTAAATAAGGCCATTCAATATGTCATAGATAATAAAGGAGCTTATGTTTTATGTTCCACTCATGGAGTGGCAGGTGTGAAAATTCAGGATATGGAATCAGCTATTAAAAGAGAATTACAGACTAAGGCCGATAACCTGGATAATGTAGAAGTGAAATTTTATGATGGAAACAGATTGGCGGATTGGATAAATTGCCATCCTCCCGTTGCCATTTGGTTTTTAAAGGAAATTTGCGGCAGATCTATCAAATCCTGGAGATCATGGTTGGAATACAGGAAGCTAATGGATCAAGTTTTCTAGAGGCTGTTTTATAAATACCTCATTAGGGACATGGTAAACTGAACCTTCAAGAGAAAGAAGACTTTACTTTTATACCTCTCCGGTTTGAGTGTTGCGTTTTTTCAGATGACGGAAGGATTACACCCTCCACTAAGAGAGTAGAGGGGTCAAAAGTGAGTTCGGCTTTGACACAGATGCGGCTGTAAGCCGCTCTGTGGCAAAACGCATGTTTGAACTTTTGACCCCTCTACTCTCTTAGTGGAGAGCTAACTTTATGTAAATGAAAAAACGCAGAACAAAAATCGGATGGGTTAGCTAAAGTGAATATCCGCCAGGGGGTGTCGGTTTGATGCAGAACCGGAAGAATCATCTTCAATGTCTGAATCCTGATTTGGATCTGGAAAATAGGAAGGAGGAGGGGAACTCGTTTTATTTCTTTCATTAAGCTGAATACTTAAACTTCTGTTTAATTTTTGCAGGGATTCCACCTGTTGATTGCGTTTTTCCAGTTGAGTCTGAAGATTTTGCCAAAGCTCTTTAACCTGCTTATGTTGATATTTCACCTTCTCATTGGAAGAAATTTCCTTCTTTAACCGCTCGGATGTCTCCTGATGGGATTTTTCCAAAGTGTTGTTCCTCACCGTTAATTGGCGGACCTCTTTGGAAAGGTCTTCAGTATTTTGCTCCAGTTGCTTAATTTTTTCTTCCTTTTCAGATGTCAGCATCTCTATCCTTCGCTTTTCAGAACAGAGATCATTTTCCATTTCCGTACAGACATTCTTAAGTTTTTTCTCATGAACTTCCGTTAAGCTTTGAATACGATGTTCGTACTCCCTTTTCAAGGCTTCCTGCTCTCTAATATGATCTGTATTCTTTTCACTGGACAACATTTGGATTTGCGCCTGAAGTTTGGTTAACTCCTCTTCCTGTTTTTGCTCTTTTTCATTGAGTTGAAATTGATATTTTGAGATGAGAATCTTTGCCTCTTCCTCAGCATGTTGCCGCAGTTCCTGTTGTGTTTTTAAATCCTGCTTTAACTGATCTGTTTCCTTTGCTCGGAGAGCTGTAACAGATTGCAGTTCCTGTTCTTTTTGGCTTAGATCCGCCTCCATTTTCTCTAATTGCATATTTTGACTTTTTAATACTTCATCCTTTTCTTTAGCGACCACTTTCATGGCGGCAATATGCCTTTTTCGGCAGGAACGAAGCGCGGCCGTGAAACCCTCCTGCTGTTGAGCAAGGGCTCTTTGTAAAGAATTATAATTGTTTTTTAAAATTTCCACTTCCTTTTGATAGGGGGAATTTTGTGCTGCCTCCTGCAAATTTTTGTTTTGCTGATTTAAAATTTTAATCTGTTCCTGAAGATCGCTTTGCAAAGATTCAAGCATTTGAATACGCCCAATTTTGCGCTTTAAACGATCATCCATACTTTCATGAGTGTCCTGCAAGCTTTTGTCTTTCTGATTTAAAGTTTTAACCTGCCCCTGGAGATCATTTTGCAGAGACTCCAGATTTTGAATACGCTGAGCTTTTTTATGCAAAAGGTCTTTCATATTCTTATGGGCTTTCTGAACTTTTTCTCTATACTGAGAGTAACGAATCAATTTATTGAGGGCTTCTTTTAATTGTCCTTTTGTAAGAGCTGTTTCCTCTTTATTTATCTTCCGATCCTGAAGAAGCTGTAAATTGTTCAATATCCGCCTCAATTTAACGGACTGTTCTTTAAATTGCTTCTGTTTATCCTGAAAAAAAGAAATCTTCTCTCTTAACGCAGACACTTCATCATTAAGAATATTATTTTTCAGACCCAGTTTTGATTTTTCTTCTATCAGGGAAAATAGCTCTTTCTGTAAAAGAGAATTTCGCCTCTGAGTGGTGGAAATACGGTTAAGAAGATGAGCGTTTTTTTGAAACAGATGCTCTAACTCCTTGGAGTTGATAATATCAAACACTTCTGTTTTTTCTGTTAACTCTTTTGAAGAACTCTTACCTTCAGAATCTGTTTTTTCCAAAGCCTTTTCCAAGTCTCCTCCTCTCTTATGGAAAGTGTGTCAGGACTAAAGGCGAATGTCAAAAAGTAACTTTTTCTTTTATGAAGAGGGATATTTTGGAACAAGACTTTAGTCATAAGTTGAAAACAACTGTCACACTGAAGCCCTATTTTTATTTGAAACCCTTTGAAACCTCATGAAATGATCTCTTATACCGATTGGGATTGAATTTTAAGGTTTTTTGCTAAGGCAAACCAGCCCTGCATGAGAACCGGAAAAGTGAGGGAATCCGGGGAACTTCAAGGCGAGAGCGGCAAAAGGGAGTTTAATTTTAAACACAGAGCGGCAGGAAGTCGCTCTGTGACAAAATGCCTGTTAGAACTTTTGAACCGCCTTGAAGTCTTACAAACTTCAAGGTTTTTAGGAAGGAATGATATGATTTTATCAAGAAGTCCTGCAAGGAAGTCTTTCTGATTTAAAAAACCTAAAAATTCAACCGGGATGAGTATAAAATGAAATTTATGCCAAGCATAAAAGCCTTACTTTTGTTGGGATTGATCCCTCTCGCCGCACAGGGAAAACTTCAGGTTTGTTCCATTACCATTAACTCCGCAGATGAAATTAATGCTTTTCGCGCTCATCTTCCTGAAGAGCATTTTGAATTTGTAGAATTGGTCCCTCAGGTGAAAGGGGAACATTATAAAGAACACGACTCCCACTGGTTTTATCAATCCTGTGGAGATCATAAATACAATTGTGATATCGTTGTCGTTTCCGGCCACTTTGGAGGAATCTTCTTTGGTGAGGCGGGATACACCCTCCCCACACAAATGCTTGAAGAGCAAAGTTGTAATGATACCTGTGGCGGGATTTTATCCCGCGCAAAGGAAGGGTTTCTCTTTTGATGCAACACCATGGCCAGCAAAAAAACGGATGATAGAACCTATCAGGAATATTTTAATGTC
>JAPOOY010000029.1 GCA_026713205.1 Bdellovibrionales bacterium | reverse complement strand
ATATGATTCCTTTCAAGAGGGGACAGGGTCCAAAAGTGAGTTCGGCTTTGCCACAGATGCGACTGAAAGTCGCTCTGTGGCAAAACGCATGTCTGAACTTTTGGACCCTGTCCCCTCTTGAAAGGAACATCTCAGTTACAATAGAAAACCTCAAAATTCAAATTTAATCTGTATAATTTCTTTTCAATAAAGTCCTTGAAATTTCCGGTCAGAAGGATATAAAGGAACTTATTATAAAAACAGTTACAGAAAGGTCTTTATGAGTTATATGGTTTATAAAAGCTTACATTTGGGCTCTCTTTTTCTCTTATTTTTTTCTCTTGGCGGATTGTGGTTGTTTCATTCTGTGGATAGAGAAAACAGGGCTTTTAAAAAACAACTGCTCATTCTTCATGGGATATCCTGGTTTTTGGTTATTTTTGCCGGTTTTGGCTTGATTGCCCGCTTGAATGTCGCCTTTCCCTGGCCTTTGTGGATATATGTCAAACTGTTCATTGGGATTTTTTTGGGATTTGCTCCTTTATTATTCCGAAAAACAGGGAAGAAATCAGGCCGAAAAAGGGCAACTCAGGGAATGTTTGTTTTTTTGATTTGTTTAAGTATTTTTGCAGTTTTTTCAGTGTATAGGAAATTTTGATTTTTTTGAGAAGATTTAAAATAAGGCTTTTTTGAAAGCCACGGGAAAGGTGGCAAAAAGCCGCTCCACCCATAAGCGTTCACCGGTTAAATCAAAGCCAACAGCTTCCGCGCCGCAGGACATGGATTCAAAGAATAACTTCACATCTTCCAGTTTTTCCTCATAGCAGTCTTCCCCGTAAAGAGAGCTTTCAATAGCTTCAATAACGCTTAATAAATCGGGTGTAGTGACTACTTTTGGCAATTTGGCGGGGTCCAGTCCATCGCAAGCCGCTGGAGCAAAGCCAATATAGCGATTTGTCAGAAGTATTTTTTTACCGGCGGAAAAATTAACCTGTAGAAAAGACTCATTGTTTGAATTCATTCTATAAAGAACACTTTCCACTTCTTCTCTATTGAAAGTAATGGATTTTTTATCCTGTTTTTGATGGATTCTAATTTCACCCGTTTGTAAATCTGTGGCAAAAAGGAGTCCGTCACTTTTTCTTATAAAGTCTCTTATAAGGTGGATGGATTTTTTCTTATCTGTTTTAATTTGCATTTTTGTTAATTCCAATAATCCTTTCGTCTTCTTTTTAAAAACACTTTAAAAAAAATGAAGATTATTTTTTTTAAGAGAGAATTTTGTATCATTTTTAGACACCTGGCCTTTATTCCAAGAAGAATCTTCAATAAGAGTCTGGCTGGGCTGAAGGACCGGGTTGTATCGTTTTTAGACACTTGGCTGGTTATATAACGGAGTTTCTCAAAGAGATGGAAAGGGAGTATGCAGGACCAGTGGGCGGATTGGATTGTTTTCTGTTACCAGTTCAGGTTGATTTGGTGTGCTTTCAAAAATTCGCTTGTGCTAATGACCATAAAATTCGTTTCGCGGGGAATGATACAGGAGGCCTTGCTTTTTCAAAAGTGTTGGATTCATAATTATTTTATGATTGTTAAGAGATGGCTGGCTCCTCTTATTCCCACGGAAGCTCAGGTTAGAGCTCAATTTGAACGAGAGGGCTTAGAGTGTTTTGAAGAGCCTTTTAAGGCAGGCTCTTTTATCCCTGATCATAGACATCCGTTTGATGAGATCAGAATGATTGTGGCAGGGCAGCTATTCTATAATATAGCTGGCAATAAGTTATTGTTAAGACAGGGCGATAAAATTATTATCCCCTCCAATACCAGACATTCTAAAGAGGTTCCATCCCAGAAAGATTGTCTTTCTATTTGTGCTTACCGGGCTTATTAATATGGTATTCGCTCAGAACATCAGAATTTAAACAGTTTAGTAACTCCATGAAGTCCATTTCTGTATTTTTTTATTTTCTTTTTAGTTTATCAGCTTTTGGAATGGATTCTTCCGTTTTTTCCAATGCAATGAAGAAATCGTTGAAAAAAAAGAGTTTTAGCTCCTCTCATTTTGGTTTAATGATTTCACATATTTCTTCAGATAATAAGGAAACAGAGTTTTATTCTCTAAACGCGGATCATTTATTTATTCCCGCTTCACTTACAAAAATTCCTGTTTTGTCCGCTTTATATCATTACTATCCTTCTTATAGGAAATTTCAGACGAAAATCATATCTTCCGGTTCCATAACTCAGGAAGTATTAAAAGGGGATTTAGTGATTAAAGGGGGAGGAGATCCCGCTTTTACTTCAGAAAGCCTTTGGAATTTAGTCAATGCATTTACCCGAACGGGAATCAAAGTTATTGAAGGTGATATTCTTGTGGATGAAACTTTGTATCGTGCTGACGGTTTTTTGAGTAGAACAGACAGAAGTTATGAGGCGCCTGTTAGTGCGGCTTCTTTTAATTGGAATTCAGTGACTTTCCGTATTCGTCCGGGAGAAAAGGCTGGCTCAAAAGCGCAAATTTTTGTAGATCCACAAAACTCTTATATTCAAATTAGAAATCGGGTTACAACTTCTGAGAAAAGTAAAACGAAGATAAGGGTAAGCCGTGTGTCTCAATCTGGTAAAAGTGAAACATTTCAGTTTACGGGAGTCATTTCCCATTCAACTGAAGAGGTTTCTAAATTCAGAAACATTAAAAATCCGTCTTTATGGCTGGGATACAATGTGGTTTCTTTTTTAAAACAAAGAGGTATTCAAGTGAAGGGAGGTGTGAAGAAAGGCCGATGTTCCTCCGGTTGCCTGGAGTTGGCAAAGTGGGACAGTCATCCGTTTTCCCGTTTGGCTTATTACTTAATGAAATATTCTAATAATTTTATAGCCCGAATGCTGGTCACTCATCTTTCCATGGAGAAGGGATTAGAGCAAGGAGATTTTAAAACAGGAATGGAGTGGATAGAAAAGTATTTAACGGATGAAGTAAAACTCAAAAAATATTCCTTAAAGGAACCTTCAGGATTGAGTCGTAAGAATAAGTTTTCTCCCCGGGATTTACAAAAGATTCTTATTTTGGATTCAAAAAAACAACATAATCCTGAGGTGCTTTTTTCTTATCCCCTGGCCGGAGGTGTTGGAACTTTGGAAAAGCGTTATAGCAAAAAACAGAAAGAATTTCATATTAGAGCTAAAACAGGCTCTTTATCCGGAGTGGCTGGTTTAGCCGGTTGGGCAAGTCGGAAAGAAGGAGAGTCATATATTTTTACTTTTCTTTATAACGGTCCGGCTCGAAAAACCCTTCAAGCTCAGAATATGTTTGATGAAATGATTTTATTTTTATTGAAAAATTAAATAACCATAAATTCTTATGGAACAATTTAAAATATAATTTTCATAAAAAATATTAGTTTAATTTTTTAAATAAAGGATGTTTTGTTCCTGTTTTTCTCTTAGGGACTTTATTATCTGCATTACAAGGACAAATAGGTGTTATGCAGGTTTTTATGTCAGATAGCAAGGAGAAATCTTTATTTAAATAACCAAGGGGTTTATCCTTACATCTAAATCCTCTTTTAATTTGTCCTTTTCCATTAATAGCGATGCTTCTATATCCCGCAGAGCATTCCCATCCTTGATAGCGGTTGAAATTTAGGGCATTTAACCTATCGCAATTATCTAAATGCCAGGACTTTCCTTTAGAATCAATCATCTCAACAAGATGGGCGTTAGAAACCATGAGTTTTCTTCTCGTACGGTTATTAGATAATTCATGTTCTAAAACTTGCTCACAAGTATCCCCCCCCCCCCCTCCTTT
>JAPOOY010000224.1 GCA_026713205.1 Bdellovibrionales bacterium | reverse complement strand
TTTGACCCCTATAGTCTGTTATAAAGGGTGTAAGCATTTTTTCTTATGAAGAACCGGAAAATTTCAAACCGGAGGAGTTTAGTTAGACTAAAATAGGGATTAAAGCTCTTTTTGGTAATGAAATTCTTATAAAAAACCTTATGAGGACACACCCTAATTCAAAGAACGGCTTTCTACACCTGTATAAGCGCTTAACGGACGAATGATACGATTGTTATCTCTTTGCTCCATAATATGAGCACACCAGCCGGATACCCGACTGATAACAAAGAGCGGAGTGAACATATCAATATCAAAGCCCATCATGTAATATAAGGGTCCGGCCGGTAAATCCACATTGGGACAAATATTCTTTTCCCGTCTCATGGTTTTTTCCATAATATCATAAATTTCCATCCATTTTTTGTTCTGCTCTATGTGAGCCATTCGCTGGGCACACTCATACATGACCGGCACACGGGAATCCTGTTCTTTGTAAATACGATGACCAAACCCCATGACTTTTTCCCTGTTTTTCAGAGCTTTTAAAATCCATTTCTCCGCTGCCCTAGGGGAATCAACTTTCTTCATCATGTGCATCACCCTTTCATTAGCTCCTCCATGAAGCGGCCCTTTCAAGGCTCCTATCGCTCCCGTTAGAGCGCTGGCCATATCCGCCGTTGTAGAAGAAATCACCCGAGCCGCAAAAGTGGACGCATTAAAACTATGTTCTGCATATAAAATCATTGTCTTATCAAATAATTGAACCACCTCAGCCGAAGGAGTCTCTTCAAAACACATGGTGAGAAAATTTTCCGAAAAAGACATCTTTGGATTGGGAGGTATGGGTTTTAACCGGTTTTTCAAACGAAAATGAGCGGCTACAAAAACCGGAGCCGCTGCTAAAAATCTCAGGGATTTTTCCAGCCTTTCCTCCCGGCTATCATCCCAAGGATAACCAATAGCTCCCCAATAACTCATGATAGTTCTTAAAGTATCCATTGGATGACTGTCTTTCATGGATTGAAGAAAAGTCAGAACATTCTGATCCAAATAGGGCCGTTTTTTCCTTTCCTTTTTCTCAAATTCCTTTTGATCCCCGGGATTGGCTAAATCCCCATACCATAGAAGATACACCACTTCCTCAAAGGATAGCCGCCCGACCAATTCAGTTACAGGATACCCACGATATAACAGGGAACTGGTTTCAGGAATGATCTGGGAAATTTTTGTTTCATCAACCACCACTCCTTCCAAGCCCTTACGAACTGTTTGCATACTAAAGCCTCCCTTATTTGTTTTTCTGATTTCCTTTCAATGAAAAGTTAAAAACACTTTTATCAAAATCCTCATAATTTTTATATTTGAGGAGTCCATAAAGTCGCTCCCTTGTTTGCATTTTTGAAATAAGCTGTTCTTGTTTATCCTGAAACAGCATATCCAACCCCTCTTCCACCGCCTGCAAAGCCAGACGAAATGCACTTACGGGGTAAATAACAATGTTATAGCCTATTTTCTCAAAGACTTTATGGGGAATCAAATCCGTTTTTCCAAACTCTGTCATATTGGCCAGTAAAGGGATATTTATTCGTCTTCTAAATTCCTCAAACTCCTGAACAGTGTGAAGGGCTTCCGGAAAAATCACATCCGCCCCTGCTTCTCCATAGGCTCTGGCCCTCTCTACAGCCTCTTCCATTCCTTCCGTACCACGGGCATCCGTACGAGCGATAATTAAAAAATGGCTATCCTGACGGGCTTTCACAGCGCTCTGAATACGACAGACCATTTCCTCAATGGAAACAAGCTTTTTTCCTTCCAGATGGCCACACCGTTTTGGATAACCCTGATCTTCAATATGCACACCGGAGAGCCCTCGTTTTTCCATTTCCGCCACCATCCGGGCACAATTCAAGGCTGACCCAAAACCCGTATCCCCATCCACAAGGGAGGGAAGGTTGGAAAATCGTGTGAGAGTTTCCGCCCTGTTTGCCACTTCATTTAATGTGGTGAAACCCACATCCGGCCAACCCAGATCACCGGAAACAACAGCTCCGGAAACATAAATTCCATCAAACCCCTTTTCCTCTATTAAAGTGGATACTAAAGGGGAAAAAGCCCCCACAAAACGGAGACAACGAGATTGCCTGAGCTTCTCACTTAAGCGCTTTCGTTTTTCTTCCGCCGCTTTAACTGAAAATACCATGACATTTCTCTCCTGAGAAAATTTTCCACCCGATTCACCAACACAGTTCGTCTAATAACAAAGCCTCTGTGGGTCGTAGAGACAAAAAAGAGTTCTTATTTTGTCAAAATTTTGAAGAACTGTCCATTGAAAAACATGAAATAAACAGGGTTTCCGCTTTATAAGGAACGATTTAACAGCTCCCCTAACAGGGAAAGGGGATTTTCTTCCTGTAGTTTTTCTTTTATCTCCGATTGAAAGGCAATGAGATTTTCACATTCCTCATTTCCATCACAGGCGCTTTTTCCCAAGGGTCGCAAAGGCTCCTCCACCGCAACCAATTCATGGAGATAATCCCCCAAGGAAAAAAGAGAATCAAATAACACCGTACAAAATTCCTCCGCATCAAAGGGAACAGAGTAAGAGGTTTTACGGGATGATTGTTTAGATTGTACGACAAGGCTTTCATTAAAATGCTTGTTGATTGTGTGTTTAAAATCAAAAGCACAACGGGCACAGGACAAATTCATCTGAGTTTGAATAGAACCCTTTACCGTGTAAGCCGGTCC
>JAPOOY010000031.1 GCA_026713205.1 Bdellovibrionales bacterium | reverse complement strand
TCGCTCTGTGGCAAAACGCATGTTTGAATTTTTGACCCCTAGAGTCTGTTATAAAGGGTGTAAGTATTTTTTCTTATGAAGAACCGGAAAATTTCAAACTGGAGGAGTATAAAAGAGAAGAAAGCGGTTTGTTTTTTTCTTTAACTGGAATGTCATTTCATTTGATTTATGAGCCTCATTTATAACGGCGGTATTATAAGAATTTCTTATAATAGGTATTTTTTATTATTTTGGAAAGGGGGGCTTGTTACCTTAATGTTTGAAAAAATTACACATATTTGGTTTAAAAAGTTTTCCCGTTGACAGAAACAGCCATTTTCGTTCATTTTTTGTGCAAATTTAATGCAATGAGTAAGAGGTGTTTTTCTAATGAACTGTGAAATGAGTCCTTCTTTTAACAAAGGAACAAATGGATGTCAGAGATTTTTTTTAAAGAAGGTTATAGCTTAATTAAATAGAAGTGGGGGTGAGATGGAAAGAGATGAAGATAAATTTTCCGCGGTTTTAAAAGACTATGTGATGGAACGGAGAAAGATCAATCCCCGACTCAGTGAAAGCCAAATTGCTCACAATCTGGGAATTTCCAATGCCACCTTTCATAGAATAATGAATGGGCGCACTTATCCAAATGTTAAGACTCTCATCACTCTCTGTCGATCTATTCCAAAAATGAAAACCGTTGTGGCTGAAGAAATGCTGGAGGTTACCAGGGAAAGCAAAACAGGACAGTATATGGGGGAAGAGCTGGAGCAAGTGCTTTCCGATAAAGACTGTTTTATCACTTATGCCCTGGCCCTTTCGGATAATGGGGTAACAGAAAAAGAAATTCTCTACTGTAGAGGCTACCAAGGTCAAAAGGCTCTTAAAACTTTAACTGAAAAAGGTTTTGTCAAAAAGGATCAAAATAATATCTACAGGGCGACAGCCAGGAAAGGGATTGTTTTATCCTTTGAAGTGCTTAAAAAGCACCTTAAAATTTTGGCGGAAAATTACAAGCCGGATAATATGGCCAATAACTATATTTATTATAAAATGGAGAGTTTGAATAAAACAGGCATGAAAGAACTTTATGAAGTGCATAAAGAGGCCCACAGGAAGGTTCAGAAAATTATGGAAACAGCGGAATATAAGGGAAATATTCCCTTGTTTTCCGCCGGGTTTTTTGATATGTTTATTCTCAAAGAACCTAAGGAGAGGGGCTGAAAAAGATGAAACTTATTAAAATAGTATTTTTAAGCCTGCTTTTTTCATCCGGTTTTTCCTATGGAGAGCCGTACCCTGAGAAGTTGAATTTGCAGTTTAAAGGTTGGGGTGTCTCTGATTCTTTTGAGCGGGGATATGTCCTTCAAAAGTTATACCAATCCGGTTTGAGTTTTGAGGGTGGCTTTAAGGGGATTCCCGCTTTCAATGGAATGACGGACATACCTCAAATTTTAAACGGGAGCGATCTGTTACCTCATTCTTTTTCAGATGGTCGGAGTTGTAGAATCAATGGATTGATGGAGGTAAAATCAGATGAGAGGATTAGAAAGAGTTTTTTAGAAAGGGATAATCTTGGTTCTCTCAAAGTCAAAGAAATATTCTGGATTTCCCTGGATGAAAGAAGTCTTTCCGGTTTTGAAGGAGGAATTGTAAAGATTGTCAGGCATGGGGTGGAGATGGATGCTGTAGGAGATATATTATATGATTTTGATAGAAAAAAAGGATTATATGTTGGACAAACAAATCATGAGGTGAGGATCAAATCTGATTTTGGTGAAGTATCCATTAATGGGATTGCTAAAGTCAGACTCCTTGAAATAGCAGACAACCGGGAACAGTTAAATATTACAGAGGAGCAAAGCGCTGTTTATCATAAGGCTTTAATCAAAGGAAGTGTAACAGATGCAGGGATTATGTCTCCATTTTATGAGGATATGCTCAATGGAAATGTAACAGGTATTAGGTCTCCTTCTTATGAGGATATACTCAATGGAAATGTAACAAGTATTAGGTCTCCTTCTTATGAGGGTGTACTTAATGGAAATGTAACAAGTATAGGGATGATATCTCCGATACATCAATCGCCTAAAAATTTTTCTCAGAAAGAATTTTTTTATTATGTGATGGAGCCTATTGGAGGGGGTGGCGGCGGAGGCGGAAGCCTTTTGAAAGCCTTTAGAGCCGTTTTTGGTGATTTTGGGTTTGATAAAACTTTGCTACAGGCGGCAGGGGCAGAGAAAGAGCAGGTTCCGGCTCAAAAGTTAAGAGATTATATTTCTGACATTGAACAAAGTGATTTTTCAAATCTGTGGCCTGTTATACTATGTGACAAACCTCTTTTCTGAAAGAGGGTATGTGAAAATATACCCATCGTGTTTGAATTTTTCCTGTTTTTATTTAAGAGACATAAGCCCTTTATAACAGACTCCAGGGGTCAAAAATGAGTTCGGCTTTGACACAGTAGCGGCTGAAAGTCGCTCTGTGGTAAAACGCATGTTTGAATTTTTGACCCCTGGAGTCTGTTATGAAGGGTGTAAGCATTTTTTCTTATGAAGAACCGGAAATTTTCAAACCGGAGGAGTATAGAAAAACAGTTTTACATATTTGCAGGGTTTTTTTCTGATGAACTTTCTTTTTTCTGCTGTTTATTGATCCACTCATCAAAACGATCCACTTTATCTTTAATTTCATTCAGGAGCTGATGAATATCCTGTTCCTCCCTGATGATTAAGCTTCTCTGATCGTAGGCTTTTTGTTCCTCTTTTTTTGATGTTTTGTTTTTTTTATTGAAGAGAAGAAAGAGTTTTTTGTCTAAAAAAGCGTTGGCCAGGAGGGCCGTATGGGCGACAAAGAGTCCTGTTCCCATGAGCATAAGGAAGATGCTGATCACTCGCCCGGCTAAAGTGGCCGGAACCAAATCACCATAGCCCACAGTGGTGACAGTGGAGAAAGCCCACCAAACGGCGTCAAAGAGATTTGTGATGTCTTTGTTTTTTCCGTATTCCGTAAAATAGAAAATTACGGAAAACATAAGAATGAGAGTATTGCCAGCTAAAGTCAGAAGAAGGATAGGAGGGCTGAATATTTTTTTAATAAGAAAACGAAAATACTCTACCCAAATAGCCATAACTTTACCTTATTGAAAAAAATCTTTCTTTATAAGGATGGAATGTTCATAAAGTAATTATTCCATTAAGAATGAAAGACCTTTCCCTCCATAGGATAGAGGACCTTTCCATTTTTTAAAAAGAATCTCCTAACATTTATTATTAAAACTGGACGATTCTCATAGAAGAGAAGAGGGTTTCAGTTTTTAAAAGCCCGTCTCAGAGGTTTTCCAATATTTGTTTTAGGTATATTTTCCACAAATTCAATTGTCTTGGGGATTTTATAGGGGGCCAATAATTTTCGGCAATGCAATTTTAGATCCTCTTCTGTCAGGGATAGCTCTTTTTTCACTACAAAGGCTTTCACTTCTTCATTCACTGAGGAGGCGTTTTGTTTTCCCACAACAGCCGATTCCCTTACAGCTTCATGGAGATTGATGACTTCTTCCACTTCATTGGGATAAACATTAAATCCCGAAACAATGATCATATCCTTTTTTCTGTCTTTTATTTTTATCAGACCTTTTTCGTTGATGAGGGCTATATCCCCTGTTTTCAGCCAGCCATTCTGAAAAACATTTTTTGTCTCCTGTGCTTTTTGATAATAACCTTGCATCACTTGAGGGCCTCTGACCTCCAATTCTCCCTCTTTTCCTATTGGCTGTTCTGTTCCTTGCTCATTTATAATACGAATTTCCGTGGAGGGAAGGGGAAAACCGATATGCCCCTCTTCTTCCGGATTCTGAAGGCTGTTGCAGCAGACAACGGGGGAAGCTTCCGTTAAGCCATAGCCTTCAATAATAGGGACTCCTGTGAGTTCCTTCCATTGTTTTTGAACGGAGGGTTCCAGGGACATTCCTCCCGCCACAAAAAACTTGCATTTGGAGAAATCCAACTGTCTCAACGAGGGCCGTTGGAGAAGAGCTTTAAATAGAGAGTTCACGCCAACGCCCGTACTGACAGGGTATTTTTTCATTGTATTTATCAATTTTTGAAATTGTCTGGGATCCGCAATAAGAATGTTTTCCGCTCCATAGAGAAATAAAAGCAACCCATTCACAAGAAAGGAAAAAATATGGTAGAGAGGCAGGGGAGACAGGACTCTTTCCTTTCCTCTTTCAAGGGAGGGAGTGAGCCATAGCTCACATTGCTTTAAGTTGGACAGGATATTTTTCTGGCTCAGGCAGGCGCCTTTGGAAGTGCCTGTGGTCCCTCCGGTGTATTGTATGAAAAGGGTTTCATCCAAATCCCGTTTAAAAATCTGAGGTTGCTTTTGAGAGCCACGAGCCAGGGCTTTCAGGAAAGAAAGACTATTTGCCAGGTTGTAGGAGGGTGATTTTTTTTGAATGTATTTAAAGACAAAATTAACGATAGGTCTTTTAAGTCTCCCCAGCAAATCCCCGGGTTTTGTGATAATGACGGTTTTCAAATCCGTTTGATCAATAATCTCTTCCAGTTTTTTTGCAGAGGAAGAGAGCAGAATGATGGCTTTGGCGCCGGAGTCTTTAATTTGATGAAGCATTTCCCTTGAAGTGTAAAGGGGATTCATGTTGACCACCGTTAAGCCGGAAAGCAGTGAGGCCCACAAACTCACAGGGTATTGAAGGATGTTAGGCAGTTGGATAATAATCTTATCCCCTGTTTTTAGCCCCTGGTTTTGAAGTTCGGAAGCCAGGTGGAAGGAAAGTTGTTTTAATTTTCCATAAGATAAGCCTCTGTCAAAACTTCTAAAGGCGGGTTGGGTTTCAAATTCCTGACAGGCTTCCAGAAAAAGAGTGACAATATCCTTGTCTATGGGAGGGATTTCGTGAGGGATGGAGGTCGGATAATGTTTTAACCAGATTTTGTCCATTGTTTTTTAATATTCGTATCATACAGATGGGGATTGTTCTAACTTTTTTAGAGGTTGAAAGATTTATTCCACCTGTAACAAATGAAATTTCAAACCCGATCGGTAT
>JAPOOY010000198.1 GCA_026713205.1 Bdellovibrionales bacterium | reverse complement strand
CCACTTGATTGTCCTTTAGTTTTCAAAGGAGGAACTCTTCTTAATAAGGCTTATGTTGGATTTTATAGATTAAGTGAAGATTTAGATTTTTCTATTCCAGATGAACCAAAAATTTCTAAGAGAAAGAAGAGGGGAACTATAGCTAAAATTGCTCAAGGATATATAACTGAAGCTGTTAAAAAATTATCTCTAGATTTTTCAAAAGACTTTAAAGGACATAATGAAAATCGCTTTTACTCCACAGAAGTTGAATACAACTCTGTAATTGCCAAAGATAAACGAACAATTAAAATAGAAATTGGAATCCAGGAAAAAATTTGGGGCAGGGAAACTTTGATGGCACAAACTATTCTTATGGATCCTATCACTCATAATCCTGTCTTTCGTAAATTTCGTGTAGTAGGTTTGAGTCTAAAGGAGGCTTATAGCGAGAAAATTAGGGCTGCGCTTTCTAGAAAAAAACCAGCTATTAGGGACATTTTTGATATTCATTATGCTATAAAACGGCGTCTTATAGAAGAACCCAGGGGTTTCATCAAAATCCATGAGATCGCTCCAATGGCTAAATACAAATTAAAAACTTTGAATCGAACAGTAGATTTGTCTGATGAACGAAAAGAGAAATTTTTGGATCAATTACAAACAGATTTAAAACCAGTCCTTCGTCAGAAGGACTTTGAGGAATTTGATTTTGAACAAGCATGGGAGTGGTTAAAAACTCTTGAACAAAAAATTTCTGAATCTCTATAAAAAAACTTTTTCTGCTTTTTTTAAAAATAGTTGTTTGTAGCCGATTAGGTTTTTATCTAGATCTACTTGCTGTTTCAAGCAGTCCGTATTTTTTCAGCTTTTGTTTTGGGAAAAGCCCTCTTGAAAATCCTTCCCTGATTGTTTGAGATATAAACTTCTTTGAAATATTTTGGGAGAACATAATATCAAAAAGTGTTCGGGCTGGAGTGGTTACCCGATAGCCTGCCATAGTTTGCCATTCTAATGGCTTGAGTGTGTCCTTATAGAGAACCAAAATATCAGGTATTGAAGTGCTTCTCCTGACATTTGTAGGCACTGTTATATGCAGCTTGGAGGGAGATAGATCAGACAGGTTGCCTTTACAGACTTTTTGCTTTCTTTAAAGCTTCGTCTATGGAGCCCACCATGTAGAAGGCCTGTTCGGGAACTTTGTCATGCTCCCCTTCCAGGATTTGCTTAAAACCTTCCACCGTGTCTTTAACCTCCACATAGCGGCCTGGCACATTGGTAAAGGTTTCCGCCACGAAGAAAGGTTGAGAAAGAAATTTTTGGATTTTTCGCGCGCGGGACACCACCAGCTTGTCCTCTTCACTGAGTTCATCCACCCCTAAAATAGCGATAATATCCTGAAGCTCATCATACCTTTGAAGCAGGGCCTGAACCCCACGGGCCGTATTATAATGCTCTTCCCCCACAAACTGGGCGCTGAGAGCGCGGGAAGTGGATTGAAGGGGGTGAACCGCAGGATAAATCCCCATGGCGGAAAGCTCCCGATCCAAATTGGTTGTGGCATCCAGGTGAGAAAAAGTGGTGGCCGGCGCCGGATCCGTATAATCATCCGCCGGCACATAAATCGCCTGAATAGAGGTGATGGAACCTTTTTTTGTGGATGTGATTCGCTCCTGCAAAACACCCATCTCCGTTCCCAAAGTGGGTTGATAACCCACAGCGGAGGGAATACGCCCCAACAGGGCGGAAACTTCTGACCCCGCTTGCGTGAAACGAAAAATGTTATCCACAAAAAACAGAACATCCTGCCTTTTTTCATCCCTAAAGTATTCCGCCACCGTGAGTCCGGAAAGAGCCACTCGGGCCCTTGCTCCCGGCGGTTCATTCATCTGTCCATAAACCAGGGCGGTTTTTTCAATCACACCGGATTCTTTCATTTCCAAAAACAAATCATTCCCCTCACGGGTTCTCTCACCCACTCCGGCAAAAACAGAATACCCTCCGTGTTCGGTGGCAATGTTGCGAATCAACTCCATAATGATCACGGTTTTGCCCACACCCGCTCCACCAAACAGACCGATTTTTCCTCCTTTGACATAAGGAGCTAACAAATCAATGACTTTAATCCCTGTGACCAAAACTTCCGTGGAAGTGGACTGATCCTCCAGGGTTGGAGTGGGCCGGTGAATAGGCCATTTTTGCTCCGCATCCACAGGACCGGCGGAATCCACCGGCTCTCCCACCACATTGATGATCCGTCCTAAAACCTTTTCCCCCACAGGCACCTGTATCATTTTTCCGGTGCTCACCACTTCCTGCCCTCGCACCAAACCTTCCGTGGCATCCATGGCCACAGTCCGGCAAAGATTATCTCCCAAATGCTGTGCTATTTCCAAAACCAAAGACTGATCCTTCACTTTTAAAGCGGTGTAGATAGGAGGCATCTCCCCTCCTGAAAATTCCACATCCACCACAGGCCCCATCACCTGTTTAATTTGTCCTGAACTCATAGTGTCTCCTAAATAACTGTTTAAGTTTTCACTCCAAGAATTTTGTTCTGTCAAATTCAAGCGAAACAGTCAAGTCCTCTCTTGTTGATATTTTATATTCCCCTGATTTGAATTTTAAGATTTTTCACTTACGGTTTGAATTTTTCCGGTTCTTCATAAGAAAAAATGCTTACACCCTTTATAACAGACTATAGGGGTCAAAAATTCAAACATGCGTTTTGCCACAGAGCGACTTACAGCCGCATCCGTGTCAAAGCCGAACTCATTTTTGACCCCTATAGT
>JAPOOY010000057.1 GCA_026713205.1 Bdellovibrionales bacterium | reverse complement strand
TTGACCCCTATAGTCTGTTATAAAGGGCTTATGTCTCTTAACTAAAAACAGGAAAAATTCAAACACGATTGGTATAAATACCTCATCAATAGTATAATGGATTAAACTCCTGGGTTTTAGGTGACAATATTTATGAGACAAGCTCTTTCTTGGGCTGGGGCTGGCAAAGCCAACTTAATGCCTTGTAGCTTATTGCGGGGAGATTCATTAGTCTTCCGCCCTTTTTATTATATAGTCGTATTCCTTTTTTGTGACGGGTTGAACAGAGAGCCTTTGCCCCTTTTTTAGAACCAGCATATTTTTCAGAGATTTTTCCTTTCGTAAGTCTTCAAGGGAAAACAGATTTGAAAAGGCTTTTTCAAACTGCACCTCCACACAGAACCATCGGGGCTTTTCTTTTGTGGATTTAGGATCAAAGTAAGGGGAATTTTTATCAAAAGCGGTGGGATCGGGAACAGCGGATTGAGACACACAGGCCAATCCGGCAATCCCGGGAGGCTTGGTGTTGGAGTGATAAAACAGAATCTTATCCCCTGGATTCATATTTTTCATAAAATTCCGGGCCTGATAGTTCCTCACACCATCCCATAGAGCTTTTTTATCTTTTTTAAGATGTTCAATAGAGTAAGTAAGCGGCTCCGATTTCATCAACCAGTATTGAATACTTTTCATTAAGAATTTTTATAAATCGGAAGGCTTAAAAAAGCAAGCTATACCGGTTTAATTTGAGTTTTTAGCTTATTTCGTTATTAAGATTATCCAGCTTTAATTGAACTGTATCTTTTTTCGTTTCTATAAAATCCTAAAAACTCAAACCGGAGCGGTATACACTTCTTAAGTTTAAGTTTTGAGGGTTTTTGTGGATGAAAGATGGGTGCTTTCCTAGATTTCTAAAGGCAATCATAGAATCAAGCTTTCATTTATGAAAAATGATTCATCTCCTTTCATAAAAAGAGAAAGCAAAGTTACTTCTGCGCCGAAGTGAGGAGAAGGGAGGTATCAGTCAGAGATTTCTATACCGAAGTGGGGAGACAGATGGTATCAGCTAGAGACTTTTATGCTGGAGGGAGGGGAAAAGTGAATATCAGGCAATTTCTACGCGAAGTGAGGAGAAGAGCAGTATTAGCCAGAAACTTCTACGCTGAAGTGAAGAGAGGCGAATATCAGACAATTTCTACGCCAAAATCGGAAAAGAGCAATATATGATGTTACTTCTGCGCCGAAGTAAGAAAAAGATAGTATATGCTAGTTGCTTCTGCAAGAAGTCACTCTCTCATCATAGGATAATTAAAGACATAGAAATATAGAAAGGTTGTCTCATTTTGAGATGAAGAGTTAAATAGTTTTAAAAATTTTAATATGTATTAAAACGATTCAGTTTTAAGTAAAAAGCGTTGGTCTTTTCTTGAAACACTAACCAAAAGTTCTTTTATTCTTGTCCGTGACCCCCAAAAAGAGGCTACCTCCTAAAAGTTAAGGAGGTGGAAATGTTAAAATATCCAAAAAGGTTCAC
>JAPOOY010000094.1 GCA_026713205.1 Bdellovibrionales bacterium | reverse complement strand
TGAGCAATTTCAAGATAAATTCAACGAGGAATACACGATCCCACAGCTTGAATCCTGTGCAGAAAAATACAGAAAGGAATCCGTAGAAAAACATGAGGAGTCAAACTATTATGGAAAGTTGGCAAAGAAGACAAAGGACAGCCGAGTCAATAGCAGTCCGATCGGGCTTGGTTGATAAGTTTAGAATAAGTGGGGTCGGCAAGTGATCGGATTTGCTCTTAAAGGCCCATCTTGAAAACTCAAATCAAACTGGTTATGTGGGGTCAAATTCCTGTCTTTTTTCCTCAAATGTCTCTTTGGCATCATCATATTTTTCGCTGGCTTCTATAAAGGCTTTGTGTTCTTTCGGAGCTGCTGCAGCTAAGGCTTTCCAAGCTTCATGGAACTCACTACTAGCTTCAATATATTCATTGACAGCGTCAATAAATTCCTCTTCAATAGTTTCAAAATCCGGTTCTGAAAAAAGATCAATTAGTTTTTTCCATAAGCCCATGTAAAAAATTATCGGAGAAAAGCAACTCAAACTTAACATTTTTTTTCCAGGCTAATGGGGCTCATTTCAATCTGTGGATGAAAGAGCTAAAACCGGTCACTTCTGCGCAGAAGTAAGCCATCCGCTCTGTAGTTATACCTCCCTGTTTTTTGAGGTATATTCTCTATAAACAGTGATATACTGATTTTGTTTGAGTTTTCCGGTTTTTCTCTTCTATAACACCCCGAAATTTCAAACCGAACCGTATATATGGGAATATTGATGACCTCCTTAGTATCTGATAGCAATGTAAGGATTTAGTGATGCTAAAACAATTGAAAGAAAAAGTTCGTAAAAAAGTTATTACTGGTGTTAAAAAGAAAATCGATCAAAAGATTCCTGAAATTGTCAAGGAAACAGACAAAAAAACAATTCTTTATGC
The DNA here is from genome assembly GCA_026713205.1 of Bdellovibrionales bacterium. Classification (GTDB taxonomy): domain Bacteria; phylum Bdellovibrionota; class Bdellovibrionia; order Bdellovibrionales; family UBA1609; genus JACOND01. The sequence continues at coordinate 5,488 of JAPOOY010000094.1, read as the reverse complement.
CTTATGGTCTCTTGCAGGACTATTGTTGATCTCTATCAACTTTCCAAAGGCAGTATTTTATGTCTTTTCCTTTTTAATGATATTGACTGCTGTTTATTTTTTGGTGGGATTCATTCAATCACTGAGAAAGTTTTTTTCTTTTATAAATAATTTTGATCAGGAAATTAAAAAGATTGTAGAAAAAAGAATCGAATTGGTTGAAGAAAACTCTGATAAAGATGAAACCGATTTATGGAATAAAATTAAAAAAACGGCTAAGAAAGCCGCTTTACGATTTTCAGGATACGATCAGAAAGACATTGAAGATCTGTGCATAGCGTATTTTGTAAGAGAATTAGCCAAAAGATTTAAAAAATACAAACGATATATTTTGATAAAAGTTGTCGCCTATACAATAGCTGTTCTTTTATTTAAAGAGGTTTTATTCAGCTTTTTTTAACTATAAAGATAAACCTTAAGATCAATTTCCTTGTCATTTTCAAGAGAAGAACTTACAAGTGCTTGTAAATTTTCCAGAAAAAAACTCAATGAAACAATCTATCAATACAATAAAAAAGTTACAACCGAGAGATTACTCTATTATTGAATTTAGACATCCCAAAGATGTAGAAATAACCAAAAAGACAAAGGTTTTTCCTGCATTGAGGGAAAATATGATGCGCCAAAAAACAGGGTAAAAAGACACGCTGAATTAAAAACACAACCTCTTGACCGGGTGTAAAGGAAATGATAGCTGTTTATAGTCTCTGGCAGGAAAGCTATAAAGCGGAGCAGGCTCATTAGGTTATTAAAAACTTCAGCTATACAATTGCTTATTCAAACTCATCAGAACCAAACTCATTTCTTTTAAGAAATTAAAAATCAAACAGGAGGCATTTATGTCCAGTCAAAATAAAGAGGAAATAACAAAAAACGCTCAAGAGGAACAACAAAAGAAACCAACATACTGGGAAAGAGTGATCCAGGGGAAAGAGTGATCCAGGGGAAAGGGATAGTAGCTGAACCCTGGCCAACAGAAAAAGAGCTATGGACTGATCCTGAAGTGCAAAAATCCATTCAATCTCATAATCAATCAGTCAAAAAAAAGCGGATCATAAGAGCGTATTGATATAATTTTATAAATCTCTATAGTATTTATATTGTGAAAAAATTATTTTTAATGAAGCGAAAAATCAATCAAATAGTGCCAAATTCATGTAATATATCATTACCTAAATCTAATCATTTTTTGCGCGCCTTTATCATCTTTTCCTTCTTTTTTCTTTTTTCATGTATAAAAGGAGCAGATAAGAAATACAATCGCTCGGTTGCTTTAAAAAAAGAGGAGACTTTTTACCGGAATATATACAATGAGCCCAAGACATTTCATCCCATAAAAAGTACAAATTATGTTTCTTATCTTGTGCAAAGTCATATTTTGGAATCTCTTCTTAAGAGAAATCCGGAAACCTACGAGTGGGAGTCTTCTCTTGCAAAGGAATGGGAGCAAAGCCCGGATGGAAGGACCTTTCTCTTCCGTCTTTATAAAGGTCTGAAATGGTCTGATGGTAAGCCTCTCACGGCTCAAGATGTGAAATTTTCCCTGGAGGCTTATAAAAATCCCGCCTATGAAGGGATTCGTCATATTTCCGTTCTTGAAAATATCAAAGGCGTTAAGATCATTGATGATCACACAATTCAATTTATAACAAAAAAACCTCATTTTAAGAATTTCTCCATTGTTTCAAAAATGCTTATACTTCCTGAACATATTTATCGTGTTCCTGAGTATCATTCTTTATCAAAAATGGATAAAAACCCTTCAAAGGCAAAAAATATAAAACCTCATTTGAATCGAATCATTGTTGGTTCCGGCCCTTATAAATTCCTTCAGTATCAACAAGGGAAGATACTTGTGTTGACAAGGAATCAAACCTGGTTTGGGAGAAAAATACCTTCTAACAAGGGACAATGGAATTTTAAAAATATCGCTTTTCGTTTTGTGTCCAGCCGCATTGATTCCTTTCTTAGAATGCAAAAAGGGGAATTGGATTTTGTGGGATTATCTGCAGGAGAATTTGTAAGAGACACTTTTAAAGCTCAGAAAGGGGTAGAAATAGAAAAAATCAAATACGCCCTCCAACAGTCTTATTCCAGTTATATTGGTTGGAATTTAAAGAATCCACTTTTTCAGGATCAAAGAACCCGAAGAGCGCTGGCGCATTTGCTGAACCGACAGTTTATCAATGAGAAATTAGGATTTAATCTTAATAAACTGTCCACAGGTCCCTGGACTTCCTGGAGTGAATATGCCGACTCTTCTGTCAAACCTCTCTTATTTAATCCAAAAAAGGCTTCAATGCTTCTTCAAGCTGCCGGTTGGGAGGATACAAATAAAGATGGAATCTTGGAAAAGGATTTTAACGGGCGGAGGAGGGATTTTTCTTTTACCGTTATTGCTGTGAATGAAAGTAGCAATCTGGAAAAATATTTAACAATTTTTCAAGAGGATTTGAAAAGGGCAGGCATTCGTCTTTCCATTCAATTTTTAGGTATGACTTCTATGCTTGCTGTATTTGATGAAAGAAAATTTGATGCAATATTTTTTGGAGATGGATTTGATGTGGATATTGATCCAAGACCCTGGCATTCCGCCAGCATAAAAAAGGGCAGGTATAATTATATAGGCTATTCCAATTCAAAAGTGGATCGATTGATAGAGGAAGCGGAACAACAATTTGATCGCAAGAAAAGGATAAAAATTTTAAAAGAAGCTTATCGCCTTATTGCCAATGAAGTGCCCTGTCTCTTTGTTTTTGATTATCCCTATCGGTTTTATGCAATTAACAAGAGGATACACACCCCAAAGCCATCATTTAAATACAATTTAGGAATGAGTTTTTGGTCTATCAAAAAAATAAAACCTGAAAATTAAAAAGAGCTTAAATCTGAATAGTATCCGGTCAATTATACTGATCGTGTTTGAAATTTTCGGTTTTGTTCATATCTTTCAAGGCCAAAGGGAGATCAAAAGTGAGTTCGGATTTGACACAGTAGCGGCCAAAGGCTGCTCTGTGGCAAAACGCATGTTTAAACTTTTGATCTCCCTTTGGCCTTGAAAGACATCTCTGAAGCTGAGATAAAAAACAGAAAATCTCAAACACGATCGGTATATTTTTCCAATTCCTTGAGAAGAGTGGAAATTTTTGAAGTGACTTCTGTTAGTTTGATTTTCTCCCGTGTTCCTGTTTTTCGGATAATAATTTCCACTTGAGAATCTTTTAAATCCCTTTCTCCCATATTCAGTCGGAGAGGGAGGCCCAATAAATCGGCATCTTTAAACTTCACTCCAGGCCGCTCTTTTCGGTCATCAATAAAATAATCCAATCCCAGATTATCCAGTTCACCTGTCAGCTGATCCAGAAACTTTTTTACAGCCGCACTGTCTGGATCAATCAGGCAGATATGCAGGGAAAAAGGGGCAACGGACGGAGGCCAAATGATACCGTCCTTGTCATGGCTTTGTTCCACTATGGCTTGAAGGGTCCTCGTGATTCCAAGTCCGTAGCATCCCATCTCCACAAAAAGGCTTTGTCCTTTTTCATCCAGATACTTTAAGTTCATTTGTTTGGAATAGGCATCAGAGAGGTAAAACAAATGCCCCACTTCAATACCTCTATATTCCTTTAAAGTTTGTTTCTCATTTTTTGGATTGGGGTCTCCTGCTTTGGCATAGCAAAAATCCCCATAATCCTTCACTTTAAAATCCTTAAAATTGACATTTTTTAAATGAACTCCATTTTTGTTGGCTCCGGTGACAAAGTTTTTCCGGTTTTTTAATTTATGATCCACATAGACAGGGATTTTTAAACCCACCGGACCACAGCTCCCGGGGGATGCTCCCGTTATTTTTTGGATATCCTCGGGGGAGGACAAGGCGGGCACATCCTGGCTGTTTAAGATTTTTTGCGCCTTCAGTAAATTGATCTCATCATCTCCCTTACAGAGAACGGCGGCTTGGCTTTTTTCATCGGAATGTTTATCGGCAAAAGTGATAAACAGGATTTTTACAAGCTCTTTTTGTTCACATTTTAAAAATCGGGCCAGAGCTTCAATGGTTTTTACTTCCGGAGTGCTTATTTCCTCTACTTCTTTTTCCTCTTTGCTGTTTTCAGAAGGGTTAGACAAGGAGGGAAGAGAGGGGCAGATTTCCCGATTGGCGGCAAAATTTTCGGAGACCAATAACACATCCTCTCCTATATCCGCCAGAATATGAAATTCCTCTGATTTTTTGCCGCCAATAACTCCTGTATCTGCCTGCACAACGACAAACTTCACGCCCAAGCACTGAAAAATAGCTGAATAGGCCCGAAACATTTTTTTATAACTTTTTAAAGCGCCTGCTTCATTCGGATCAAAACTGTAAGCATCCTTCATAATAAATTCTCTGGCTCTTAGCAGTCCAAAGCGAGGTCGTATTTCATCCCGATATTTTGTTTGAATTTGATAAATATTAAAGGGCATATCCCTAAAACTGTTCACTCCCGAGCGAACAAAGGAAGTCACCACCTCCTCATGGGTGGGCCCGAGGCAAAATTCCTGGCCGGAATGGTTTTTCATTTTCATTAAAAGCTCCTGAAATTGATCCCAGCGCCCGGTTTCCAGCCAAAGATTTTTTGGCTGTACCATTGGCATCAAAATTTCATGGGCTTGCTCTTTTTCCAATTCCTCCCGAACGAGGTTGGAAAATTTTTGAATGCTTCTCACAAAAAAAGTATTATAAGTAAAGATTCCGGAATTAACAGGGGAGATATAACCCCCTCGCCAAAGTAGAATATGGCCGGGTGTTTCCGCTCCAGCTGGCTTGTCCCTCAGGGTTTTTAAATAAATCTCACTCCATCTCATTTATCTTCCTTTTCAGTTGAAGCATTTTAATGAGAGTTTGAGCTGCCTCTGTCCCTCTATGCCCCTTATTTCCTCCCAGACGGTTTTCCGCTTGAGAACGGTTTTCCAGCATCAGAATAGAAAAAACCACCGGAAGGGAAAAATGTGTCTGAAGGTAAAACTGCCCCTTTTCTAAAATACGGCAAAGGCTTTCAAAGTGGCAGGTTTCTCCCCGGATGATGGCTCCACAGGTAAGAATACCATCTAATTTTTGTTTTTCAATCAGCCATTTGCAGGCTTGAGGAATTTCCCCCGCTCCGGGGACCCATTCAGTGATAGCAATTTTAATGGAATGTTTTAAAAGCTCCTTTTTGGCTCCTTCATGGAGTTTTTCCACTAAATCCCTGTTAAATTCCGAGCAGATAATTCCCACCTGAAATTTTTTTTTAAAAGAATCCTGTTCCTGCATTTTTATATCCTTTTTTTGAAAAAGTATCTTTATTAAATCCTTTATCTTGGTTTTTTTATAAATTGTTTTCATTAGAGTATAACTTTACAAAGAGTTTTCCGGTCAAGTCAGTTATCTTATTGAGGAGAGGAATCCTGACAGGAAACCCGCTCAATA